>JALUUA010000269.1 GCA_027021605.1 Candidatus Bipolaricaulota bacterium
GCCCGTAGGTGAGGTAGACGGCGGGGAAGCCCGTGAACTCCTGGTTGTGGCGGTACACCGTCAGCAGCTTGTACCCCTCGGTGCTTAAGATGAGGGTGTCGCTGCGCTCCGGGACCCCGAGCCACTCGGCCTGCGCGTCCACGTGGACGGGGGCGTACTCCTTCCAGACCGCGCCGCCTAGATGCGGCATCTGGGGGGCCGTGGCCGTGGCCAAAATCACCAAAGGCATCGTGGGCACGACCTCATAATTGCGTAGGGCATCGAAGACCTTCTCGGCCGGGATGCGCTTCTCGCGCTCCCGATCGTAGTCGAAGACGAACACCCCGTCCTCGAAGCGGGCCGGGGTCCGCCTTCCCTCCGCGTTTACGCCCTCCACGAGGAAGGTGTGCTCCAGGTAGCGATCCCGGTGGGCGGGGACGGGCATCTCCCAGAAGGGATAGCCGCGCTCATAGAGCTTCTCCAGGACGTCCGCCAAGGGCTTGGTAAGGGCCTTCGAGAAGGCTTGCTCCGGCACCACCTCGAGCCCCAGCAGCCGGAAGAAGTCCCGGCGGATGTTGAGGATACGCTGAGCTACATCCCCCTCGCCGCTGTGCTTCTGGTAAATGGCGTCGATCTCGTCGAAGCGCTTGCGGAACTCCTCGATGTTCTGCTCCGGTGCGCTCTTGATGCGATTCTGGCCGTCCTTGATGACGGCGTTGGGGTCGTAGCGCAGCGCCTCCTGGAGGTGGATGATCCGCTCGGGGTCTAAGATGGGAGGGTTGACGATCACGTACTGCACGCGGTGCCCCTTGGGCGCGTCGTGGCCGGGGTGGAAGTTGTCGTAGGCCACGTTGAGAACTTCTTCGTCGGCCAGCGGCACGCGGTCGGCGATCTTGCGCAGCACGTAGTTCCCGTAGACCTCGTCGATGGGCAGGTTGGGGTTTAGGTGCGAGAAGGTGCAGATGAGCTTGGCGCCCCTATAAACCTCGCGGAGCTCGGGGAACTTAACCGAGCGACGGGCCTCGCCCTCCCGCAGCAGGCGGACGTTGCGCGCGATGATGGCCTCGATGTCCACCCGTCGCTCCTGCGCGGAGGCCGGAGACGGCCTCGACGGCTGCTTTGTAGGACAGGGACATCCCATCGGGATCACGCCACCCCCTTTCGTTGGGCCTAAGCGTACCCCAGACGGGCCCTTTCGGCAACCCTAGCGGGGAAAAGGGGCTTGACAACCGGATTTTCCCCGCAGTACAATCCGCGGGCCATGAGCGAGCTGACCCTAAGCCCCCAGGAGTACGAGCGGCTGAAGGCCCGCCTCGAGGAGCTGGAGCGGGCCCGTCGGGACGTGGCCCGGGAGATCGCCGAGGCCGCGGCCCAAAAAGACTTAAGCGAGAACGCGGCGTATCACGCGGCCAAGGAGAAGCAGGCCTTCCTCGAGGGTGAGATCGCCCAGATCTTGCAGAAGATCCGGACGGCCAAGGTCGTCCGGCCCGAGGAGGGCAAGGTGGGCGTGGGCTCGCACGTCCGGCTGCAGCACCCGGCCACCCAGCAGACGCTGGACGTGGTCGTCGTCTCCGACATCCACCACGCGCCGGACGGCCGGCTGCCCGTCTCCGCGAACTCCCCGCTGGGGAAGGCGCTCATGGGCCGCGCACCGGGCGAGACGGTCCGGGCCGAGACCCCCCAGGGTCCCCAAGAGTACGTGATCCTGGAGGTGCGGTCCCCGTAGAACAAACCCGGGCCGCGCCGAATGGCCGTAGCCGGACCCCGTCCCTACGCCAAGCAGCAAACGACAAAAGGAGGCTTCCTCGAGATGAGCGATCGTTCGGAGCGAGACGGACGACCCCGGCGGGTCATCATCCTAGGCGCCGCCGGGCGCGACTTTCACAACTTCAACGTCTTCTTCCGGGATAACCCCCACTACGAGGTCGTGGCGTTCACCGCCACCCAGATCCCCGACATCGAGGGGCGCAAGTACCCGCCGGAGCTGGCCGGGGAGCGCTACCCCAAGGGCATCCCCATCGAGCCGGAGGAGAGGCTCCCCGATCTCGTGCGGGAATACGGGGCCGACGTCTGCGTGTTCGCCTACAGCGACGTCTCCCATCAGCACGTGATGGACCGCGCGTCCGTGGCGATGGCCGCCGGGGCCTCCTTTATGCTGTTGGGCCCCAAGGACACGATGCTTAAGAGCGAAAAACCCGTGATTTCGATCACGGCGGTGCGCACCGGGGCGGGCAAGAGCCAGACGACCCGCCGCGTCACGGACGTCCTCAAGAAGCTGGGCAAGCGCGTTGTGGTGGTGCGGCACCCCATGCCCTACGGCGACCTCACGAAACAAATCGTGCAGCGCTTCGCCTCGTTCGAGGACCTCGACAAATACGAGTGCACCATCGAGGAGCGCGAGGAGTACGAACCCCACTTACGTAGGGGCAACGTCGTCTACGCCGGGGTGGACTATGAAAAAATCCTAAGGGAGGCCGAGGGGGAGGCCGACGTCGTCGTCTGGGACGGCGGGAACAACGACTTTCCGTTCTTCAGGCCCAACCTGGCCATCGTCGTCGTAGACCCCCATCGTCCGGGCCACGAGCTGACGTACTACCCCGGAGCCGTTAATTTGCGATTAGCGGACGTGGTGGTAATCAACAAGGTCGACACCGCCGACCCCAAGAACGTCGCGATCGTCAAGGAGAACGTCCAAAAGCACAACCCGGGGGCGCAGATCATCGAGGCAGCCTCCCCCATCACGGTGGAGAACCCGGACGTTATAAAGGGCAAGCGCGTTCTCGTCATCGAAGACGGCCCGACCCTCACGCACGGGGAGATGGCCTACGGCGCGGGAGCCATTGCGGCCCAGAAGTACGGGGCTAAGGAGCTGATCGACCCGCGGCCCTTCGCCGTGGACTCCATTAAAGAAACCTTCGAGAAGTACCTGCACCTGGAGACCATCTTACCCGCCATGGGCTACGGGGAGGAGCAGATCCGGGATCTCGCGGAGACCATTCAACGGGCCGATGCGGAGGCGGTCGTGATCGCCACACCCGTAGACTTGACAAGGCTGATCGAGTTCCGGGTCCCGACGGCCCGGGTCACCTACGAGCTGGAGGAGAAGGGCTCCCCGACGCTGGAGGACGTGATCCGGGAGAAGCTGGGGCTGTAATCCGCAGCAGTCCCGGGTGCGCAACGGGCGGGCCGTAGGAGTGCTGCCGGAGCATCGCCGCCGCGGCTACGGCAGGCAGGTGGCGGCGGCCTGGGCGCATCACGTCATGAAGCAGGGGCGGGTGGCCTTCTTCAGCCACGTCCACGGCAACATGGCTTCACGGGCTTTGGCTTCGAGTTTGGGAGTGGTCGAGTACGGCGCGTCCGCGGCGTACTCGTAATTCCGCGGTTACAGCAGCTTAAGAAACTCGTCTACGCTGAGGCTGGCTTGTCTTAGGATGGCTCTCAAGGTCCCTCGATCTAACTCCTTGTGGTCGGGGACGACGACTTGAGCAAAGGGATCATCCCGCCTTAGGATGATGTGGCTCCCCTCTTGCCTCTTAAAGTAAAACCCTGCTTTCTTGAGGGCCTGTACGCACTTGCGACCGGAGATCCTGGGCAGCTTGCTCACACGACCACCAATACCGCCTCAAACCGCTCCTCAGGAATAGGCAATCCGTCTTCGTCCAAGGCGGCGATATACCCGCGGATCGCTTCCTTAATGTTCGCAAGGGCTTCTTCCTTGGTCTTGCCCTGGCTGATGCACCCGGGGAGACTGGGGCATTCCGCCACCCAGTACCCGTCCTCGCCGGGATAGAGGATGACTTGCCTCATCGTTTCGGTCACCTCAAGCATAATGGTGCCAATCCCGAAAGCGGAAATCAATCATCTTGATGCAAGCTGAGCCCTCACCACTTCCTCGCAGCGCTTGGGCGCTTCGATGTTCCCCGGCCAGCGGAGCTTCTCTAGGGCCTCCTCGAACGAACACCACGCCCATCCGTTGTGCTCCCTGGGATTGATCTTCGGCTCCCCCCCAAATCGAGAAACGCGAGGAACACGTGCTCTGTGATCTCCGTTACATTCGGTCCGTATTGGTGCCGCCACCGCTCCCCCACGAGGAACGGAGTAGGAGGGATCGACTTTCACCCGCTTCAGCCCTCTTCCCCCGCCAGAAGCGAAAGGGGCCGCGTCGGGGCCGGCAGCCCCAGGTGGCGATAGGCCCGCTCCGTGGCCACCCGTCCCTGGGGCGTCCTCTGCAGAAAGCCCTTCTTGAGCAAGAAGGGCTCGTATACTTCCGAGACCGTGTCCTTCTCCTCGCTGAGGGCTGCCGCCAGCGTCTCGAGCCCCACCGGCCCTCCCCCGAACTTCTCGATGATCGTCCTCAAAATCAAGCGATCCAGCTCGTCGAGCCCCTCGGCGTCGATCCCCAGCATCTCCAGCGCCTCGCGGGCGATCCGCTCGTCGATGATCCCCTCGCCTCGCACCTGGGCGTAGTCCCGAACCCGCTTTAGAAGCCGGTGGGCCACCCGCGGGGTGCCCCGCGCCCGGCGCGCGATCTCCCGCGCCCCCTCGTCCGTGATCTCCACCCCCAGCACCCGCGCCCCCCGCCGGACGATCTCCTGTAGCTCCGAGTCGCTGTAGAAGTCCAAATGAAAGATCACCTCAAAGCGATCCCTCAAGGGCGATGTCAGAAGACCCGTCCGGGTGGTGGCCCCGATGAGCGTAAAGCGCGGGACGTCAATGCGTAGGGTCTGCGCGCTCGGCCCCTCCCCGATCACGATGTCCAGCTTGAAGTCCTCCATCGCGGGGTACAGGAGTTCCTCGACGTTGCGGCGGAGACGATGGATCTCGTCGATGAAGAGCACGTCCCCCTCGCTCAGGCCCGTGATGATCGCGGCCAGGTCCCCGGGCCGCTCGATCACGGGCCCCGAGGTGAGCTTGATGTTGACCCCCAGCTCCGCGGCCACGATGTAGGCGAGAGAGGTCTTCCCCAGGCCGGGGGGGCCGTGCAGCAGGATGTGATCGAGCACCTCGCCGCGGCGGGCGGCGGCCTCGATGTAGAGCTTCAGTTGCCCCTTGATCCGCTCCTGGCCGACGAACTCGTCGAGTCGGCGGGGGCGCAGCGTCTGGAGCTCGCGGTCCTCCTCGCGCTCCCGGGCTCGGGTGATCGCTTCGCGTGCCATCCCCGACATCATACCCCGTCTGTTCGCACAACGGCAAGCGATCGAGTATACTCATACGCTATGACGAAAGCAGCTACGGTAGGGGGCTTCGAGGAAGTCGTCGCCGTCTTCCACGAGCACGAGCGCTTTGCGGTGACCTCCCACATCGGCCCCGAGGCGGACGCGATCGGCGCCCTCCTGGGCGCGGTCCACATCCTCAAGGGGATGGGCAAGCGGGCCTGGCCCGTCCTGCGGGACCCCGTCCCCGACAACCTCCAATTTCTCCCCGGGGCGGGCGAGATCCGCTCCCCCAACGAGGTGCCCCACGAGCACGTGGAAGTCTGGGTGGTGGTGGACTGCGGCCAGCTCAACCGCGTCGGCGAGAGCTTCTTGCCGCTGATCGAGGGCCATCCGCTCATCGTCAACATCGACCACCACCAGGACAACCCCCGCTTCGGCCACGTCAACTGGGTGGTGCCCCTCTCGTCCACGACGATGCTCCTCTACGAGCTGGCCGGGCAGCTCGGCGTCGAGATCTCGCCGGAGCTGGCGACGTGCCTGTACGCGGGGATCGTCGCGGACACGGACTCCTTTCGCAACACGAACGTAACGCCCGATACGTTGCGGGTGGCCGCGGATCTGCTTGAGAGGGGCGCGCGGGTGCGGGAGATCAACGTGAACCTCTACGAGCGCCGCAGCCTGGCGGAGATCAAGCTCACGGGCCACGCGCTCCTGCGCGCCCGGGTGGAGGACGGGATCATCTGGAGCGCGATCTCTCAGGAGCTGTTTCGGGAGACGGGCGGGGGCCTCGACGACACGGAGCGCCTGGCGGAGGAGCTGCGGGCCGCCGACGGCGTGCGGGTCGCGGTGCTCTTCAAGGAGCTGCCCACCGGGAAGATCAAGGTCAGCCTGCGCACCAAGGACACCGACGGCCAAGGGCTCGATGTGAGCCGCATAGCCCGGGTCTTCGGCGGCGGGGGCCACCGCCAGGCCGCCGGGTGCCTCATCCCTGGGCGCCTGGAGGACGTCGAGGCCGCCGTGTTGGCCGAGGTCCGCCGCGCGCTGGAGCGGGAGAGGGAGCGGGATCGCGAACGAGAGCGGGGAGCCTGGCCGCAGCCGCAGAGCCCATGAGCCGAACGGTCGTCACCGTCGGGACGTTCGACGGCGTCCACCGAGGCCACCAGGCCCTTCTGGCGCGGGCGCGGGAGCGGGCCCGCGAGCGGGGAATTGAGAGCCTAGCCCTCACCTTCCGTAAGCCCCCCCAGAACTACCTCGGCAACCTGAAGCCCCTGCTGATGCCCCCCGAGAAGAAGCTCGAGCTTCTGGGACGGTTTGTGGAGCGGGTCGTGGCGCTCGATTTCCCCAAGGTGCAGCGTTGGAGCCCGCGGGCGTTCGTCGAGGGCGTGCTCGTGCGGGACCTTGGGGCCGAGGTCGTGGTAGTGGGCGAGAACTTTCGGTTCGGGCGGGACCGCGAGGGGGACACGACGACGCTCGAGGAGCTGGGGGAGGAGTTCGGGTTCGGGGTCGAGGTCGTCCCGGCCGTCGTGGTGGACGGCGAGGTGGTGAGCAGCACCGCGGTGCGGGGGGCGCTGCGGGCCGGGGAGGTGGAGCGGGCGACCCGGCTCTTGGGGCGGCCGCCGCAGCTGTGGGGCCGGGTGGTGCCGGGCAGCGGTCAGGGGAGAAAGCTCGGCTTTCCCACGGCGAACCTCTCCCTGGACCCGGAGGTGCTGATCCCCGCCGAGGGGATCTACGCTGCCTGGGCCCTCTTTCGGGGCGAAAAGCGCCCGGGAGCCCTCTACATCGGGCGCCGGCCCACCCTAGGGGAGTACAGCGACCCCTCCGTGTCCGTGGAGGTCCACATTCTGGGCCTTGACGAGGGGGTCTCGCTCTACGACCTCGAGGTGGAGGTTCAGCTGCTGGCGCGGCTGCGGGAGGATCGGCGCTTCCCGTCGTTGGAGGCCCTGCGGGCCCAGATCGCGCGCGACGTGGAGCAGACCCGGGAGTTCTTCGCGGAGCGATACGATCTCAACGTGGCGGTGGAAAAGGGCGAATAGACTTGGCCATTTACGAGCTACGGCGGAGGAACCCCCAGCTGCTTACATATGCGTCTCGCCGTATAGTCCGGGATCTCACGATGTCGGGGGATGGAAACCCGCCGTCCCGTGCCCGGGTTCTCCCAGATGGAGTGGGCCCGCCCTTCGCGCACGAACCGGCAGCCGTGCTTTCTCAAATGCCGGAGCAGCTCGCGACGCTTCACCGCGTGGACGGCTGTTGAGGCACCACGGACACTTGGGTCGTGGCCGTGAGGAGCAGATAGATGGGCTCCTCCAGGTCCGACTCCGGATTGGTGGCGTTGGGATCCGGCTGGGGTAGCGGCTTGCCCCCCTCGAGGTAGAGTTCGGCCATGTCCACCAGGGCAGCGGCCAGCTGTTGCCGTGCCTCCTCCAAGTCACAGCCCCAGCTGATCACCCCTGGGAAGTCCAGCACCTCTGCATGGACCCCTTCGTCGAGGAACTTGTACATCGCCTTGTAGGCGAGCATCGTTTAACATCCTAGCAGCACGGGGTGGCTCTTATCAAGGGCAGTGCGAATTTAGTCCAGCCCCAGCGCCTTGGCGAGGCGGCGCTTGTCGAAGCCGATAATGATCTCCCCGTCGATCTCGATGACGGGGACCCCCGTCTGCCCCGTCTTCTCAATCAGCTCCTGCGCCTTCTGAATGTCCTGGGAGACGTCGATCTCCTCGTAGTCGACCCCGTGCTCCTCGAAGAAGGCTTTGGCCGACTTACAATACGTGCACGTCGGCGTTGTGTACAGAATTACCTGCGGCATCGCTATCCTCCTCTGGGATGGGTGCGGTTGAGTCCTCGGGAGGTGCACTATAACAGGCCGAAGACCCGACGTCAAGACGTCGGGTACAATGGGATCAAGGGGGGGGATCACGGGGCGGACGAACCCCGGAGCGAGCATGAGCACCATAGGACTTGAGCTCTTGATTATCCTCTTGCTGGTGGCGATCAACGGCGCGCTGGCGATGGCGGAGATCGCCCTGGTCTCGGCGCGCAAGGCCCGGCTGCAGCAGCGGGCCGAGGAGGGCGATCCCCGGGCGCGCCTCGCCCTGGAGCTGGCCAACGCCCCCACGCGCTTCCTCTCCACGATCCAGATCGGGATCACCCTCGTCGGGGTCCTCGCCGGGGCGTTCGGGGGCGCCACCCTGGCCGAGGAGATCGCCGCGCGCCTGGACGCGATCCCCTGGCTCGTCCCGTACAGCGAGGCGATCGGCGTGGCCCTCGTCGTCCTCGGGATCACGTACCTGTCGCTCGTGCTGGGGGAGCTGGTCCCCAAGCGTCTTGCCCTGTACAATCCGGAGCGCATCGCCACGGCTCTGGCCGTGCCGATGCGGGTGCTGGCGGGTCTGACCGCCCCGGTGGTCCGGCTCCTTACCGCGACCACGGAGGGGATCATCCGCCTGCTGGGGGTGCAGCCCGTCGCGGAGCCCCCCGTCACCGAGGAGGAGATCCAGATCTTGATCGAGCAGGGCATCCAAGCGGGCACCTTCGAGGAGACCGAGCTCGACCTCGTCGAGCGGGTCTTCCGCCTGGGGGATCGCCGCGTGAGCGCGCTGATGACCCCGCGCCCCGAGATCGTCTGGCTCGAGGTGGACGACCCCCCCTCGAAGATCCGGAGCAAGATCCTCGAGGGGATGCACTCGCACTACCCCGTCTGCCAGGGGGGGCTGGACCACGTCTTGGGGGTTGTGGAGGTCAAGAGCCTCATCGCCCCGGCGCTCACGGGCCGCCCCATGGACCTGCGGGCCTCGCTGCGGGAGCCCCTCTTCCTGGCCGAGAGCACCTCGGCGCTCAAGGCCCTCGAGATCTTCCGCAGCGCCCGGGCGCACCTGGCCCTGGTCGTCGACGAGTACGGCAGCGTCCAGGGGCTGGTGACGGTCAACGACCTCCTCGAGGAGCTGGTGGGCGAGATCGCGCTGGGAGAGGCCCCCCGGCCCGAGGCGATCCGGCGCGAGGGCGAGGCGTGGGTGTTGGACGGCCGCCTCCCCCTGGCCCGCGTCAAGGACCTCCTCGGGGTGGAGGAGTTGCCCGACGAGCGAAAGGGCTACTACCACACGCTGGGCGGCTTCGTCCTCTCCCGGCTCGGACGGATCCCCGCGGTGGGGGACCGCTTCGAGTGGGGCGGCTTCCGCTTCGAGGTCCTCGCCATGGACGCCCACCGGGTCGCCCGGGTGCGCGTCTCGCCCGCGGCCCCCAAACCCGAAGCCCCGCGCCCGGAGGAGGACGGATCGTAGCCGGGTCCCTCCCCTAGCACCATGAACCTCCCCAAGCTGACCCCCTTCGGCCGAGCGAGAGCGAGGTCCCAGCGCTCCGTGGAGTCCGTCCTGCGGCTGGTGGTGCGCTTCATCCACCAGGAGGCCACCGGCGGCATCCTGCTGCTGGTCTGCGCCGTCGCCGCCCTGGTGTGGGCCAACTCCCCTTGGAGTGGGACGTACTTTGCGCTGTGGCAGACCCCCATCGCGCTGCGGGTGGGGGACTTCCTGCTGGAGAAGCCCCTGTTGCTCTGGATCAACGAGGGGCTGATGGCGCTGTTCTTCTTCGTGATCGGGCTGGAGATCAAGCGCGAGCTGCTCGTGGGGGCGCTCGCCTCGCCGAAGCGGGCGCTGCTCCCCCTTACGGCGGCGGTGGGGGGGATGCTGGTCCCCGCCCTCCTCTACGCCCTGCTCAACGCGGGGGAGCCCACCCTGCGCGGCTGGGGCATCCCGATGGCCACGGACATCGCCTTCTCGCTGGGGGTGCTCGCCCTCCTGGGGGCGCGGGCCCCCCTCAGCTTGAAGGTGTTCCTCACGGCGCTGGCGATCGTCGACGACATGGGCGCGGTTCTGGTGATCGCGCTCTTCTACTCCGAGCCGCCCGCGTGGTCCTATCTCGGGATGGGGGCCGGGCTGCTGCTCGTCTCGGCGGCGCTGGGGGCCCGGGGGGTGCGCCAGCCCCTGGTCTACGCGCTGCTCGGGTTCGCGCTGTGGCTGGCGTTCCTGAAGTCGGGGGTTCACACCACCGTGGCCGGGGTGCTGCTGGCGATGACGATCCCGGCCCGGACGAGGATCGACCTGCCCGCGTTCATCGCCCTGAGCCAAAGGGTCCTCGACGAGCTCAACCGGGCCGCGCGCCGCAGTTGGCCCACCGGCGTGAGCAGCTCGCGCCAGCAGGCGGCGGTGCAGGCCCTGGAGCTGGCCTGCAAGGACGTCGAGTCGCCGCTGCAGCGCCTGGAGCGGGCGCTCCACCCCTGGGTGGCGTACTTCGTGATGCCGCTCTTTGCGCTGGCCAACGCGGGGGTCGTCCTGGACGCGCGGGCCCTCCAAGCCGAGCTTCACCCCGTAAGCTTGGGGATCGTGCTGGGGCTCCTGGTGGGGAAGCCGCTCGGGATCGCCGGGTTCGCCTGGCTGGCCGTGCACCTCCGGCTCGCCGCGTTGCCCTCTGACCTCGCCTGGCGGCACATCGTGGGCGTGGGGCTCCTGGGCGGCATCGGGTTTACCATGTCGCTCTTCATCGCCCAGCTCGCCTTCCCCGCCCTCGACGGGGCGGAGGAGCTGGGCCGGGCCAAGGTGGGCATCCTCACGGGCTCGCTGCTGGCGGGAATCAGCGGCTGGGCCCTCCTGCGCACCGTCCGCGCCACCGCCGCGGCTCCCGCCCCCGTTGCTGCGCCTGCACCCCCTTCCTCCGACCCCTCGCGGCACCCGTAGGGCGATGCGAATGGGTAGAAGATGAGACCCTCTGCGGGAGCTTGCAATCCCCTGCGCCCTCTCCTAGAATCCCGTTGCCATGAAAGCGAGAACGGGCGCGGAGATCCGCGAGATTTTCTTGAAGTTCTTCGAGGAGCGAGGGCACACCGTCGTCCCCAGCTCTCCCCTGGTGCCCGACGACCCCACCCTGCTCTTCGTGAACGCGGGGATGGTCCAGTTCAAGAACGCGTTCCTGGGGCTGGAGAAGCGCCCCTACACCCGCGCCGCCAGCTGCCAGAAGTGCATGCGCGTCTCCGGAAAGCACAACGACTTAGAAGAAGTAGGCCCCAGCCCCCGCCACCACACCTTCTTCGAGATGCTGGGGAATTTTTCATTTGGGGATTACTTCAAGCGCGAGGCCATCCGCTACGCCTACGAGTTCGTCGTGGACGTCCTGGAGGTCGACCCCCAGAGATTGATCTTCACGGTCCACGTAGACGACGAGGAGGCGCCCCGGTACTGGCTCGAGATCCCCGGCGTCCGCGAGGCCCAAATCTTAAGGATGGGCGACGCCACGAACTTCTGGAGCATGGGGGATGTGGGCCCCTGCGGCCCCACCAGCGAAATTCACTACGACTGGGGGCCGGATTTCTGCACCTGTAAGGAGCCCAATTGCTCCGTGGCGCTGGACAACGGCTGCGGGCGCTGGCTCGAGATCTGGAATCTGGTGTTCATGCAGTACGACCAGGCCCCCGACGGCTCGAGAACCCCGCTGCCGAAGCCGGGCGTGGACACGGGGATGGGCCTGGAGCGCATCACCTCCGTGATCCAGAACGCCCCGACAAACTACGACACCGATCTCTTTCGACCCATCATGGAGCGCATTCAGAAACTCACGGGCCACTCCGTGCCCCAGATGCGAGAGAACATCGTTCCCTATCGCGTGATCGCGGACCACGGGCGGGCGATGACCTTCTTGATCGCCGACGGGGTGGTGCCCGGGAACGAGGAGCGCTCCTACGTTCTGAGGATGCTCATCCGCCGCGCGATCCGCTTCGGGAAGAAGCTGGGGCTGGAGGGCCCCTTCTTGGGGGAAGTCGCTCAGGCCGTCATCGCGACGATGGGGGACTTCTACCCCGAGCTGGGGGAGCGTCGGGAGTTCATCCTCAAGGCGATCGCCCAGGAGGAGGAGCGGTTTGCCCGCACCTACCAAGCAGGAATGGAGTGGATCGAGAAGCTTTTTGCCCAGAAGGAGCGCAAGGGCGAGAAAGTCATCACGGGGGAAGAGGCGTTCTTCCTCCACGACACGCACGGGTTCCACATCCAGATCGTGGAGGACATCGCCCGCGAGCGGGGCTTTACCGTCGACCGGGCGGGCTTCGAGCGCGAGATGCAAAGGCAGAAGGAGCGCTCCAAGCAAGCCTCGCCCCTGGAGGCGGCCGTCCTCTCGAGGGGCAGCCAGCTCGACGTCCCCCCCACGGAGTTCGTGGGCTACGAGCATCTCGAGTCGGAGGGGGAGCTGCTCGCCCTCCTCGACGAGCGTCAAGAGCCCGTGGACGAGTTGGCACAGGGAGCAGAAGGGCAGCTCGTACTCACGAAGACCCCCTTCTACGCCGAGGGCGGAGGGCAAGTTGCCGACACGGGCGTGATCGAAAACCTCTCACGATCCGGGAGAGCCCAAGTCATAGACGTACAGAAAGACGCCCGCGGGGTCTTCTACCATCGGGCGAAGGTGCTGGAGGGCTCCTTCGCCCGGGGGGATCGCTGTCGGCTCAAGGTGGACGCCGAGCGCCGGAGGCGCACCCAGCGCAACCACACGGCGACCCACATCCTCCACGCGGCGCTCCGGGAGGTGCTCGGGCACAGGGGCGGCATCCAGGCGGGGTCGTTGGTGGCCCCCGACGAGCTGCGCTTCGACTTTACCCACTTTGCCCCGCTCACGGAGGCGGAGATCGAGCGCATCGAGGAGCGCGCCAACGCGATCATCTTAGACGATTGCCCCGTGGAGATCACGTTTGAGACCCTAGAGGAGGCCAAGGCCAAGGGGGCGATGGCCCTCTTCCCCGAGGACTATCAGGGCAAGGAGAAGGTGCGGGTCGTCTCCATCTACGAGAACGGAAAGCCCTTTAGCATCGAGCTGTGCGGCGGGACCCACGTGCGCCATACGGGCGAGATCGGGCTCTTTAAGGTCGTCCGGGAGGAGGGGGTCTCCGCGGGGGTGCGGCGCGTGTACGTCGCCACGGGGGACAACCTGCTTCGCTACCTCGAGGAAAAGGAGAGGCTGCTCAAGGAGACGGCCGCGCGGCTGCGGGCCTCCGAGGGTGAGCTGCTCAAGAAGCTCGAGGCCCTCTTAGAAGAGCGCGAGCGCCTTCAGGACGAGCTGCGCAGGCTCCAGCAGGGGCAGCTCCGTCGGCTGCGAGACGAGCTGCTCTCCCGGCGGGAGCGCGCAGATGGCTTCGAGTTCGTGGTCGCCCGCGTCGACGACGTGGACGTCGAGGGCCTCAAGGAGCTCGTCGATCTCGTGGCCGAGGGGCTTGCCCCGGGTGTCGTTCTGCTGGCGACGGAGCGGAACGGGCGGGCCGTCCTCGTGGCCAAGGTGAGCGATCCCCTTACGCACACCCTCAAAGCGGGCGACTTGGTGCGGGAGGCCGCTCAGGCCGTGGGCGGAAAGGGCGGCGGGAACCCGCGATTTGCCCAGGGCGGCGGGCCCGATGCCTCGAAGCTCGAGGAAGCCCTCCGGCGCGTCCGGGAGCTCCTCCAAAAGGGCTAGAACTAGAAGGCGTAGCGCACCCCCAAGAAGACGCCCTCCGCCGGGCTATAGGGGAAGGGAACGCCGTAGAAGGCCACCGCCAATTCCACAAAGAACCGAAATCGGGAGTTCAAGGGTCGGTACTCCATGCCCGTCAGCAGGTGAAAGCTGTAGACGAACCGTCCCTGGAAGAAGGAGAGGCTGGCTCCCGCCCCGCCGAAGGGCCAGATGGCCACCCCGTACTCCGAGATGCGAAGCGGCCCGAAGAGGTACTTCCCGGCGAGGACGAGCGAGATCCCCTCGCCGAGGACGTGAAGGGGAATGCTGGCTTCCACCACGGCCTCGTCGGCGACCTCGTACGCCGCGTACAGGTCGGGGTAGACGATGAGCGGGAGCTTGGCCCCCACACCCCACCGGGCTTGGGGCTGGGGCGGGGATGGAAGCTGGGCCTGCGCCGGGATCTGCCCGGTGAAGGCCAGGAGCAAACCCAAACTCAGCGCGAGAAGGCGGCGGGAAGGTGCCGGGCAGTGCATGGCCCCGTCAATCTACACCATAAAGCGCTCCCCTTCAAGCCTGCGGGCGGGAAACTGCGCCGAGGTTGACCCCGCGGATGACGACTCGTATACTGAGGCCCATTCCATTGCATCGAAAGGAGACGTGAATCGGCATGGCCCAAGCGCAGGACCCGACGCAGCACCCCGACTACCCGGAGCACCGCGTCCGCACGGAGGAGGAGCAGAGCTTCCACGACCACGTGATCGAGCTTCTCGTCGAGAGGCTTCAACAGGAAGGCCCGATGGAGATCCGCACCAACCCCGGCCACCTTCACCAGAACGCCATCGTCCTGGAGGAGGAGGGGGAGGAGAGGGAGTTCTACCCCGACGTCTTCGCCGTCACGGGGGATGAGGTAACGGCGATCTGCGAGGTGGAGACCCCCAGCACCACCCACGAGAGCTCCGTGGCGCAGTGGAGGGACTACGCCGCCATCGGCGCGACGTTCTTGTTGATCGTCCCCGAGGAGGAGGCCGAGACCGCCGCCCGCCTCCTGCAGGAGAACGGGATCCCCTGCCAGGGCATCCTCACGTACCAGCTGGCGCCGGTCGCTGCGGAGGGCGAGTAGCGCGGGAGCGAGCAGTCCGAGGACAGCCCGGCGCTCGGCCCCCTGGAGGGCAAGAGCCCTTACCCTTACCCTCTGCGCTGCGCTGCGCGGCCGGGACGCCCACGTCCCCCGCGGTCTGCACCTCTACTCCCGCTTCGCGTACCTCGGGTGGGTCATCGCCTTCATCACCGGTGATCCCGCACCGGCCTAGAAAATCGGCAGGTCCACGTTGAAGTAGAACTGCGGCCGCGCCTCCCCCACGCCCTGGGCCACGCCCAGCAAAAACGTGGCGGGCAGGCGGTAATCCAGCGTCACCGAGAGGGCGAGCTCGGCGCCGAAGCCCACCTGGATCTCCTCCGCGTTCAGCTCGTCCCCCGCCATCCCGGCGTCCACGAACAGCCGGGCCCCCACGTCGTCCAGGAAGACGGGCCACCCGCCCAACCCCCGCTCGATGGGGAAGAGGTTAAACACATATTGCACCCCGAGGGAGACGGCCTGCTTGCCGGAGAAAGCCCCCTGCGGAAAGCCCCGCAGCACGAAGGGGCCGTAGGGGCCGCCCAGCTCGAAGGCGTCCTCCTCGGCGTCGGAGTCCGTCCAGCCCGCTTGGAAGCGCAGGCTTACCCACTGCGAGGGCTCCACGGGCAGCCGGATCGACTCCCGCCAGCTGAGCGTAAGCGCCTTCCGCCACCCCGTCTCTGTCCCTTCCTCACCCCCGCCCTCGGGGCCGGACTCGGACGGCACCTCTCGGCGGAACAGCCTGCCGGAGAGCGTAAGGCTCATCGTGTCCCGGAAGCGCTCCCGGCTCCGCGTGCGGCTATACGCGTAGGAGCCGGAGACCTCCTGCTCCGTGATCCACACGGGTTCCCGTTCCTCCCCCGGCCCCGTCTCCGGCTCCGCCTCCGCGCCCTCTGCCTCGTCCTGGTTCTCGTCCTCGTCCGCGTCCGTGGGCTCTTGGAGGCGCTGCGCGTACGCGTAGCCTACGGTGACGGCCTGCTGGCGCTCCAGGGAGGGCAGCAGCGGGACCGTCACGCTCCCCCCCAGGGAGCGGATCTGCGAGCTGTACATCGCAAAGAGCGCAGCGGGGACGATCTGGTTGTTCACGTACGTGGCCGTGAGGGAGGGCGCGTTCGCCTCGAAGTCCCAGCCCGCCAGGACCGTGTAGAAGTGCTGGAACAGCGCGTCCTGGGCCATCGTGAACACCCCGACGCCCGCCCCGGGGAAGAGGGGCAGCGGGAGCCAGAAGCGGGGCACCAACGACGCCCACGGGCTATAGGGCTCGATGGGATATTGCGTTTCGGGGTACCCCGTCCACTCGGGAAGGGTCTCTTGGGGGAACTCGACGGGCTCCCAGGTCTCCGGGCGGAGCGGCATCTTGTAGATGTCGTACCCCTCGCTGCCGTAGCCCACAAAGGCGATCTCGTCGCCGTCGGGCGAGACCGTGGGCGAGACGGCCCCTGTAAGGACGTTCGTCACCCGGAAGAATTTTCCGTCGCTGACGCGATAGGCGTAGAGGTTGTACACCCGATCGGGGTCGGCGCTGAACAGGATGTACCGCCCGTCCGGGGTCCAGACGGGGTCGCCCACCTGGTGCTTGTCTTGGGTGAGGGGCGTAAGCTCTCCGCCCTCCGCGTCTGCGTCTGTGGGCAGGAGATAGAGGTCTTGGTAGCCGCCCCAGCGCCACAGGGCCAGCGCGATCTGCGTGCCGTCGGGCGAGATCGCGAAGGAGTGGATCACCCCCGAGTTGTCGGTGAACTCCTTCAGGGTGCGCGTCTCGCCCGTCTCCGGGTCGAGCACCTGGAGGGCTGTGCTCCCGTCGTGGCCGATGTTGCGGGCATAGTAAATTTTCCCGTCGGGCGCGACCCGGGCGTAGTACGCCCGCTCCCCCCACGTGAGGCGCTCCTCGCGCCCCTCCTCGAGGTCGTAGCGATAGAGATCGCTGTGGATCGCATACGGGCCGTTGAAGTCGGGCTTGGCATAGACTAAAGCCCTGCCGTCCGGCGTCCACGTGGGGTGCATCGCCCGGCCCCCGGGGACGACCTCGCGGTCCTGCTCGCCCTCGGGGCTCACCAGGCGGAGCCCCGCAAGCCCCCGGCCGCTGTGGGTGTAGGCGATCCACTCTTGGGTCTCCCCCTCCCCCCCCACGGGGATCGCCGGGGACCAGGCGGGGCTCTCCGTGAAGAAGCCGTGGGTCGTGATGCGCAAAGCGGGCGTAAGGCCCTCCCGGGTGATGCGCTCGATCTCGGGAGTGAATTGCTCCCGCAGCCACCTCCGGAAGCCCTCGTACAGCTCCCGGGAGGAGACCCCGAACGCCTCCCGGAAGACCCGATCGAGGTTCTCCCCGAAGCCCACAAGAAAGAGCAAGTTGAGGGGCCGCGAGCCGTTGACCTCGTTGAAGCGCCGCAGGGCGTCGTCGCCGTAGGTCTCCTCAATATATTGCATCAGCCAGGCCCCGAAGTTGTAGACCAGCAAGCCCACGAAGGGCCACTCCTCCCTCGTGTAGAAGCCCTTGATTTCGTCGAAGGTGGGGATCTTGTTATCGAGGACCATCTGGCGGAGCATCTGGCGGGTCTTGGCGTCGTTCATCCGGCATTCTCCCAGATGTTTGCACTTCTCGTAGACGGCCAAGCCCTCGATGAAGGGGATGGGCTTTACCGTGTTGGGGAGCACGATCTTGCCCAGCACCCCCCGCAGGAGCTTGGGCCAGCCGCGGGTCTGGTCTAAGTCGACGGCGTGGACCAGCTCGTGGAAGAGCACCGCCTTCCACCACGACTCCAGGCGGACGTTAAACCAGTCCGACAGGCGGTATTGGGAGGCGAAGAGCACCACCTCGTCGTTGGGAAAGACGGTGGCAAAGCCGTTGGAGAAGTCGAACGGGTCGACGAGAACGATGTCGATGACGGGGGGAACCTCGCCGAACTCCTCCACCAAAACGGGATAGAACTCCTCGGCATATTGGGCCGTAAGGTGCGCTACGCCCTCCAGGCCCTGCGGGAAGTGAACGCGAAAGTGTTCCGTCGTGAGCGTCTTCCACTCGAGCCGGGGGTCGAAGCCCAGCCCGAGGGGCTGGGCTTGGGTCTCCGCCGAAAGCCCCAGGAGCGCGACCGCCGCCAACAGCGGAGCTAGGGCGTCCTTCCATCGACATCGAAGCATCTTCAAGGACCTCCTTTTGAGCGCCGGGCGTCTTGGTTTGAGGGAATTAAAAGCTCACGTTGAACTTCGTCTCCCCCATCTGGTTGACGATGAGCTCCATCCGCACGCGGAACCCCTCGAAGACCGTAAGCGTTGCTGAGATACCCCAGCTAAAGAGCGCCTCGGTCTCCGTCTCCACGGTTGCCCTTCCCTCGTCGCCGCGGGCGGGTTCCGCATCCATGCCCAAAGGTTCCGGGTTGTCCGGGGAATCGCTTTCGGATTCGGATTCGGGCTCGAGTTCGACCTCCCGGACGATCCCCCCGGCCTGGACGAAGAGTTTTCCGTTGAGGCTTACGGGCATCGAGTTGGGGACGCCGTACTCGGTGAGCTCCGGGGGGAAGGGGAGCGGAAGCTCCGCCGCGTACATGGGGAACTCCCGCGAGAGGGTGACGTTCCAGAAGACGTGCCCCGTAAGGGCTCGGGGGATGCCGCGCACCCCGGTGGTGAAGGTGAACTTCGGGAGCTCGGCTTCGTTCTCCAAGGAGCCCCAGCGCCCGCTGAGCGAGAGGTCCCCGAGGCGGAGCGTGAGGCCCTGGGTCATCGAGGAGAACCGGGGCAGCGCCTCCGGCGCGAGCTCCCCGCCGGGGGCCTCCGCGGGGAGGAGGACGCCGAAGACCGTCTTCGAGTACGAGCTCAGGGTGAGGTCGTACGGCAGCCGGAAGCTCCGATTCGCCTCCAGGAGGAGATAGCCGACCGTGGGGGCGCGCTCCTCCTGCGGGAGGGACCACAGCTCGCCGAAGAAGCCCGTGTACCGGGTGTCCCCCATCCGGACGCCCAGCCGAAGTCCCTTTTGGCCCTCGCGCCCCAGCACCGGGGTGGAGAACCAGTCGACGAACGCCGCGGAGAACGGGCCGACTCGGACACCCAGGCCGGGCAACTCGAAGTACGTATCGAGCAGGAGCCCGGCTTGATAGCGAATCCTCTTGCTTTCGAGCCCATATGCGATCGCGGCGATCGGCTTCCAGATCCCGTGCTGCCAGTTGGATTTGAGCCCGATGACCTGGCCGTCCCGGCTCGTCTGGGTGACGATGGGCTCGATGGGCGGCTGGGCCCCGGCCGACGACGCCGGAGCCCCGGCGGAGACCGCTGCAACGAGCAGCGCCCCGACGAGGACGCGTCGAACTCCTCTTCCCTTGCTCATGGTGATGCCCTCCCTTGCGTACCCGGCCTCTCGGTTATAACCGGGTTGCCGGAAATTGTAGATTCGGCGGGCGGGTTGCGTCAAAACGGCTGCCGGGTGGACAACAGCCAACACAACGAACGGCCAAAGGCGAGGGGAAAAGAAAGCAACAACAAAAAAGAAAGAGCTTGGCGCTGCTGGGGAAAAATCCACGCCAGGAGGTGGGAGACGTGGCAAAACCCTGGCAGCCAAAACCAAGCTCTTCGTGGAGTATTATAGCCCGAGGCGAGGGGGTTCCGACAAAACCCAACCCCCCAGCCGACACCCGCCGGCGCTAGAGCGCGATCACCTCGCTCCTCCGATCGCGGGGGGCCACGACGACCCGACAGCGAAACAGACCGTCGAGCTGGGCTTTCACGGTTTCTAAGGCCCGCTCCGGGCGGTTGTTCTCTGCACTGAGGTGGGCGAGCACCGCCACCTGCAGCCGGCCCCGTTGGACCAGCTCGCGGATCAGCTCCGCGGCGGCCCGGTTGGAGAGGTGCCCCACGGGGCTGCGGATCCGCTGCTTGAGGTCCCACGCGTAGGGGCCGTTTATGAGCATCTCCAGGTCGTGGTTCGCCTCGATGACCAGCCCCTCGCACTCCCGCAGGAGCCCCCGGAGGGAGGCGGGCACCGTCCCCAGGTCCGTGGCAAACCCCACCCGAACCCGTTCGCCGGGCCTTCGCTCCGAGGGCCCCTCCAGCAGGAAGCCGCAGGGGTCGGCCGCGTCGTGGAAGACCCGAAAGGCTTTCACCCATAGGTCCCCGATGCAAAAATCCTCCCCCATGCGAAAGACCTCCACCCGCTCGTGGCCCGTAAGCGCCGGGCGCACCCACGGGAGCGTGCGGTGGCTCACGTAGACGGGGCACCCGAACTCGACGGCGATCCGGCCCGCCTCGGACGCGTGATCCCCGTGCTCGTGGGTGAGCAGCAGCGCGTCCACGGAGCGCTCGCCCAGCGCCTCAAGCTCTCGGCGCACCCGCCGGGCCGAGATCCCCGCGTCGATGAGCACCCGGGTCCCCCCCGCGGCCACAAACGCGCAGTTGCCGCTCGACCCGCTCGCAAGCAGACAGATCCTCATCGCTTCGGGGCCGGGAGGCTGGAGGCGATAGCACGCCTCCTAAACTCGCTTGATGTCCCGCACTGCACGCGTCAGTACACCCACGGCGCGCCGGGGCCGGGCTCCTCGAAGTCCATCTCGGGCTTGGGGGTGTTCTCCCACCAGTCGGGCCACTCCCACGAGGGCAAGACCTCCCCGGGCTCGACCCGATAGGGCCCGTAGACCTCCGTGATCCCGTTCTGCTCTACGATCACGGTGACCCGTGCGCTTTGGGTGGCGTTCTCCGCGCTGATCGCGATGGGGTACGGCGCGTAGGGGAAGTGCTCTTCACGGAGGGTGTACGTCTCCTGGTAGGGCCCGGCGCCCGCACCCCGATCGTCGCCCGAGAAGCGCCCCCAGCGCGCGGGGTTTGTGCCCTTGGGATCGGCCCACTCACTGAGCACCTCGCCCGTCTCCGGGTCGCTGCGCTCGGGCTGGGGCTCGCCCACCCACAGGTCGATGTCCACGGGCTCCTCCCAGCGCAGCGTCACCCTCAGGGACGTGCTGAAGCGAAACTCGATCTCGCTTCGCTCGCCGGAGCGGGCCACCACCCTCCCCCGGGCCGAGAGGCGATTGGCCACCCGGAAGCGGTAGATCGTGGCATCCCCCCCCGAGGCGAGCACCTCGTACTCCCCGGGTCGGACGTTGAGAAAGCGGGCGACGCCCTCGGCGTTCGTCTGGGCGAAGTAGCGCTCCTTCCCGCCCTGGCGCAGGATCACGTCCACGAAGGGCACCCCCACCGGCTCGCCCCCGAGGCCCGGGTTCTTCGTGAGCACTTTTATGACGACCTCGGCGCCGTCGGGCGGCAGCTCCGGAAGGCCCAGGGCACGCGCCAAATTCACCCGCCCGTAGCCCGTAAGACGATCGAACCCCGGCCCCTCGACGTCGTCCGCCGTCATCTCCAGGGCCCGCTGGAGCTGATAGGGGGTGGCCTCGGGGAAGCGCTCCTTGAGGAGCGCGACCGCCCCCGACACCTGGGGCGCGGCCATCGACGTCCCGCTGAAGTACATGTAGCCGTAGGGTTCCCCCGTGGGGCGCTCGATCCACAGCGGCACGGACGAGAGCACGTCCACGCCGGGGGCGCCCACGGAGATCGCCCCGCCCATGGTGGAGAAGTCCGCCTTGCGGTCCCAGGGGTCGGTGGCGCCCACGGCCAGCACCCCGGGGTAGTTCTTGGGGTAGAGCACCTCGTCCTCGGAGGAGTTCCCCATCGAGTTGACGAAGGTGACCCCGTGCTCGACCGCGACGTCGATCGCCTCCTTGAGGGTCTGGCTGTAGCCGCGCCCGCCCCAGCTGTTGTTGAGCACGTGGGCCTCATCCCCGGAGTTCTCCACCCCGTCGGGGCCCACGGTCGAGGCCCAGACGATGCACCGGGCCACCCGGGCGTCGCCCACGTAGCCCGAGGAGTTCCCGGGGCGGACCCGCCGCGCGTCGAAGATCCGCAGGCTCATGATCTTCGCCTCCGGGGCGACGCCCACGATCCCCTCGCCGTTGCCGCCCCGGGCGGCGGCGATCCCCGCCACGTGGGTGGCGTGGGCGTCCTCGCCCTGGGAGCCGTCCTCATCGGGCAGCAGGGGGACCTCATCCCAACAGCTCAGGCCCTCGAGCTGCTTGCCCTTGAGTTCGGGGTGGGTTCCGTCCATCCCCGTGTCCACCACCCCGAGGATGACCCCGCGGCCCGTTGCGATCGCCCAAGCCTCCTCGGCCCTCATGACGTCGAGGGCGTACTGGCGCGGGCGCAGGGGATCGTCGAAGACCCGGCGCTGGGCCGCCGAGATCGACCCCCGGGCGACGACCTCGCCGGGGTCGGGCCAGGTCAAGCCGGGTTCGGGCTTTATGAGCGTCCGGATGTAGTTGGGCTCCGCGTAGCGCAGCCCCGGGGGCTTGGACAGCGTGAGCTCCCGGACGGCTTGGGGGACGCTCATCCCGGGCGGGAGCGCCACGAGCGCGGCCCGGATCCGGGGAATCGTCTCCACGACCGCTCCCCCGAGCCGCGTCACGATGGCTCGAAGCGCCGCGGCGTCGCGATAGCCCACCAGGATCTCGCCCTCGAACCAGGGCCCCGGCTCCCCCGCCCCCGCGGAGGGCTCCGTCGGGCTCGGCCGGGGGCCGTCGGAGGCCGGGTCCGGGTCCGGGGCCGGATACGGGGAGGAGGACGGAGGCGCCAGGAGGCCGCATCCCGTAAGAAGCCCGACGAACCCCAGAAGCAGCACCGAAAGCACCCGCCCGCGAAGCGGGACGCCCACGCTCATGCGCGTCCTCAAGATCGTGTTCATGCGATCCTCCTTTACTCCCCGGTGGTGAAGCTGAAGTTGTCCGTGGCCTCGAGGGAGATGGCCCGGATGGGGACCCGCTCGTCCTCGATCCCGAAGCGGTTTACGGCCACGGAGACGGCCGTGGGGTTCTCCAAGTCGTCCAGGGCCACGGCGTAGACCACTTCCCACTCGTACACCCGGTTGGGCTGCAGGGTCTCCCAGGGCGTGCCGGTGAAGCGCCCGTCCTCGTTCCAGCGGTACGAGGTGCGATTGATCAAGAAGTCGGGCGGCTCGGGGGTGAGCCAAAACGCGAAGTCCCCCAGCACGGTGTCCCAGAGCACCAGCCCGTACAGGCGATAGAGCCCCACCTCGCGGGTGGGCTCCCAGCGGAACGTGGGCATCCGGGAGACGCCGACCGCCTCGTCCGCGGGGGCCACCAAGCGCACGTCCCAGGGGGGCAGGGGCCTTGTCTTGACGATCGCGGAGGGGGGGCTCTCCTCCCCGCCCCGCAGGGCCGTGACGTAGTAGTAGACCCACTTCCCCACGGCCAGCCGCGGGTCGGAGTCGGCGAAGAAGCGCCGCCCGGCGTGGACCTGGCCGATGGCCGTGAAATTCTCGCCGTCGAAGCTGCGATAGATGCGATACCCCTGGACGTCCGGGGTCTCGCTCGCCCACCAGCTGAGCTCCACGTAGAGGTTCGTCCCCCGGGGGACCGCCTGCCCCTCGACCCCGAAAAACTGTATTTGCTTGCTCAGGGTCACGGCGACGGCCTGGAGCTCCGGGGGAGGGGCGACCAAGCCCTCCGGCGGGACGACGGTAATGCGTCGGATGAGGTGGGTGCGGTTGCCGTTGAGGTCGTAGACGACCACCTCAAACGTCGTGGGGCCGCGCACCCCGAAGAGCCGCGGGTCCAGAGCCTGATCCCCGGTCGAGGGGGTCTCCACGAAGATGAACCGGGGCGCGGTCAGGAACGAGGAGCCGGGGGTCTTGCCCAGCGCCACGTAGATGTACTGCACGTCGTTGTCGGCGGTCACATCCACGCGGAAGGGGATCTCGCCTTGGTACTCCCCGCCCTCTTCAATCCCCTTGAGCTCGATCTCGGGGGGCCGGGTGGACCACTGCGGGTTAAAGACCTCGCGCTGGACGATGCGGATCTCGACGGGCTCGCGGGCGTCGAGCCCGATCACCCGGCTGCCCGCGTAGCCCTCCTTCTCGAGCGAGATCTCGTAGACGTCGGGAGGCACCCGCACGGAGAAGCGCCCCCGGCGGTCCGTGGACGTGATGCGCGTCACGTTCGTGTCGAGCCCGCGGAGCCAAACCTGCGTGCCGGGGACGGGCTCGCCGCCGTTGGCGTTGACGACGTACCCCGTGATGACCGAGGTGGGCGGGGCCTCCCAGAGGGCACATCCGGTGAGCCCCAACCCGAGCACGGCGAGGAAAGCGAGGACGGCTCGCTCTCTCCCTCTCCCTCTCATCAATCTACCTCCTTAATGGGCGAATGATGGGCGAATGGGGTTTTGCAGGCGGAACAGCACCCACCCAGAGCGACCATGGCGGCCTGACTGTAGCACATCGACCGAGGGGGAGGCAACCCCCGAAAGGACGGGGGCCCGGCGGGTCCCCAGACCGTGCGCCGGGCCCCTCTCCCGCTTGTCCTTCGTCTGTGCCGTCTTCTCCCCGTCCTTTGCCCTTTGCGCTTTGCCGGGCCTTGTGTCGGGGGTGACGCTACGCTAAGCGTACAGCCCGCGCGCCCGGGCGGCCTCGGCCACCCGCTCGATGGCCACCATGTAGGAGGCCATGCGCAGGTCGACCTTCTCCTCCCGGCTGCGGTGCCACACCTTCCGGAACGCGCGGTCCATGAACTGCTTGAGCTTCCGGTCGACTTCCTCGGCGCTCCAGAAGTAGAAGGCCCGGTCCTGGACCCACTCGAAGTAGCTCACGGTCACGCCCCCGGCGTTCGCTAAGATGTCGGGCGCCACGGGGATGCCCCGCTCGTGGAAGATCGCGTCGGCCTTCAGGGTGGTGGGCCCGTTGGCCAGCTCGACGATCGCCTTGGCCTTGACGTTGGGGGCGTTCCCCTCGTGGAGCACGTTCTCCAGCGCCGCGGGCACCAGGAGGTCGCACTCCAACTCCAAGAGCTCCTCGTTGCTCACGGAGTCCGCGCCGGGGAAGCCGACCACGGAGCCCGTCTCCCGCTTGTGCTGGAGCACCGCCTCCGGGTCGAGGCCCTGGGGGTTGTAGATCCCGCCCTTGGAGTCGCTTACGGCGATGACCTTGCCCCCGGCCCGGTGGAAGTTGACCGCAAAGACGGACCCCGCGTTCCCGAAGCCCTGCACGGCGGCCGTGGCCCCCTCCACGGGGACGTCCAGGTGCTCCAGGAGCTGGAGCGCCACGAAGAAGCCGCCGCGGCCCGTGGCCGTATCCCGCCCCTCGGAGCCCCCTAGGACCTTGGGCTTGCCCGTCACCAGCCCGGGCATGAACTGGGCGTTGTTGTGCATGCTGATCGTGTCCACGATCCAGGCCATCTCCCGCTCGCCCGTGTAGACGTCGGGCGCCGGGATGTCGACGTCCTGGCCGATCAGGGGCGCGATCTCCGCGGCGTAGCGGCGGGTGAGGCGCTCCAGCTCCCCCTCGCTCATCTCCTTGGGGTTGCACCGGACCCCGCCCTTGGCGCCCCCGAAGGGGAGCCCCATCAGCGAGCACTTCCAGGCCATCAGCACCGCGAGTGCCTGCACCTCGTCGAGGGTCACCTCCGGGTGGTAGCGGATCCCCCCCTTGGTGGGCCCCAGGACGGGATGGTGCTGGACCCGATAGCCCTCGAAGTGGAGGACGCGACCGTCGTCCATCCGAACGGGAAACGTCACGATGAGCTTCCGCTTGGGGTAGCGCAACAGCGCCACCATCGCTTCCTCAAGGCCGAGCTTCTCCGCCGCCCGGTCGAAGAAGTGGCGGGCGGTCTCGAGCATGCTAATCTCGGTTCGCCTCCTCAGTTCCGGCATGGTGATCTCCTTTCCCCCGATGCTCTCTTTCCTTCGCTCTGCCCTTCGTTCTGCTTTCGCTTCGGTTCGACTTCCCGATGCGCCGATGCGCGAGCTCGTGTGCGTGCGTGCGAATTGCCCTCTTCCGCTGCTCTTCCTTGCTTGTGTCCGTCCGTTGCGGCGCCGATCCGCTCGCCCTTTTCCTTTCAGAGTTCGAGAACTCAGAGTTCGAGCGAGCCGTAGAACCGTTCCCGTTCTTGGCTCCGGCGGTCCAGCTCCTCGGCGGCCTGGCGGGCACGCCCGAGCCAGCGCTGGAGCGTCTGCCGCGAGGTGGAGAGGGCCTTCTGCTTTTCCCGGGCGAGCTTTCGCCACGAGGCTTCCATTTGGATGTTCTCCCGGCGGCGCTCGATCGCCCTCCGGGCTTCCTGGGCCTCGCGGAAGTACCGGGTCGCTTCCTCCTCCTGGGGGCTCACCTGCCGGCGCGAGAGGTTGTACTTCCCCTCGCTGCTCAGCCCGATGACCTTGACGACGATCTCCTGCCCGACGGAGAGGTACTCGTGGATGTCCTGGACGTACTCCTCGGCGACCTCGGAGATGTGGAGGAGCCCCGTCTCCCCGTCGGGAAGCTCCACGAACGCCCCGTAGGGCTTGAGGGCCAGCACCTTCCCCAGGACCGTCTCCCCGACCGGAAGCCTCTCCTTCGGGTTCGGACTCGGGCTCTCGTTCATGCGCATCACGACCCGGGATAACGGTAGCAAATCCGGCTCCCGGCGGCAAGTGGAGGGGAAGATCGCCTCAGGGGAGCACCCGGGCGACGAGCTCGACCTCCACCGTCGCGTCCCGGGGCAGGCCGCTCACCCCCACGGCCGCGCGCGCGTGCTGACCCCGCTCCCCGAACAACTCCACCAATAGCTCCGAGGCCCCGTTGATCACCTCGGGGTGATTCCCAAAGTCGGGCGTGCAGTTCACGTAGCCCCGGACCTGGACGATCTCGACGCTCTCCAAGGAGCCCACGAGGGCCTTGAGGGCCGCCAGGGCGTTGAGCGCGCACAGCCGGGCGGCCTCGTAGCCCTCCTCCACAGTGCGCTCCGCGCCCACCTTGCCTTGATACGCGATCTTCCCCTCTTTTAGGGGGATCTGCCCCGAGACGAAGACGAGATCCCCCACCCGTTTGGCCGGGATGTAGGCCGCTACGGGCTTCGGCGCCTCCGGCAGCGCCAGCCCCAGCTCCTTCAGCTTGTCTTCTACGCTCATGGTACGCCTCCTTCGCTTCCGCTCTTTAAGGGGTTGCCGGACGTTTGCACGTGTTAACAGCGCTACGCTGCGTTGCGTAAAGCTAAGCTAAGCCAAGACCTCACGAATCGCTTGGATGGCCCGCTCGACGTCCTCCCGGGAGACGTCGAGGTGGGTGACCAGGCGCACCGTCCGCTCGCCCACGGCGATCGCGCGCACCCCCTTCTCCTCCAAGCGTCGGGTGAACTCCGCCGCCGTCATCGCGCGAAGCGTAAAGATCACGATGTTCGTCTCCGGCTCGACGACCTCGACGCCGGGAAGCTCCGCCAGTGCCCGGGCGAGCAT
>JALUUA010000270.1 GCA_027021605.1 Candidatus Bipolaricaulota bacterium
CCGCTCCCTTAGGGCTTTTAAGCGCTCGATCTGCCGCTCCCTCACCTCGGGCGGCACCTTGAGCACCCGGAGCTTCATCCCCTCGTCTTCATCTTCCTCAGCCAGGAAGCAGTTGACGCCCACGATCCAGCGCTCCCCCCGCTCGACCTCGCGCTGCTTGCGGTAGGCGCTCTCCTCGATCTCCCGCTGGACGTACCCCGTCTCGATCGCCCGGAGCATCCCACCCATCGCGTCGATCTTCTCTAAATACTCTTGAGCGCGGGCCTCCAACTCGTCCGTGAGCCACTCGATCGCGTAGGAGCCCCCCACGGGATCCACGGTGTCCGGCACCCCCGACTCCTCGGCGAGGATCTGCTGGGTTCGTAGCGCCAAGAGCACGGATTCCTCCGTGGGCAGCGCCAGGGCCTCGTCGTAGGCGTTCGTGTGCAGCGACTGGGTTCCGCCCAAGACGGCGGCCAGGGCCTCCAGGGCCGTTCGGATCACGTTGTTGAGGGGCTGCTGGGCCGTAAGCGAGGAGCCGGCCGTCTGGGTGTGGAAGCGAAGGGCCCAGGAGCGGGGGTTCTTCGCTCCGAAGCGCTCCTTCATGATCCGGGCCCACAGGCGCCTTGCCGCGCGGAACTTGGCGATCTCCTCCAAAAAGTGCCGATCGCAGGAGAAGAAGAACGAAAGCTGCGGCGCAAAGCGATCGACGTCCATCCCCCGTCTTAAGACGGCCTCGACATAGCCAATAGCGTTTGCAAGCGTAAAGGCGATCTCCTGGACGGCGGTGGCCCCCGCCTCCCGCATGTGGTAGCCCGAGATCGAGATGGGGTTCCACTTGGGGAGGTGCTCCGCGCAGTACATGATGATGTCGGTGGCCAAGCGCAGCGATGGCTCCGGCGGGAAGATGTACGTCTTGCGGGCGATGAACTCCTTGAGGACGTCGTTTTGCGTGGTTCCCGCAAGCTTGGCGGGCGGGACGCCCTGCTCCTCCCCCACGGCGATGTACATGGCCAGCAAAACGGCCGCCGGGGCGTTGATCGTCATGGACGTCGAGATCCTATCGAGGGGTATGCCCGCGAAAAGTCGTTCCATGTCCTCCACGGAGCAGATGGAGACGCCCGCCTTGCCCACCTCCCCCTCGGCCAGGGGGTGATCCGCGTCGTAGCCCATCTGGGTGGGGAGGTCGAAGGCCACGCTCAAGCCCATCTGTCCCTGCTCGATGAGGTAGCGATAGCGTTGATTGGTCTCCTCGGCGGTGCCGAAGCCCGCGTACTGGCGCATGGTCCACAGGCGCCCGCGGTACATGGTGGGGTAAATCCCACGGGTGTAGGGGTACTCGCCGGGGTAGCCCAGCCGCTCCTCGTAGGACCAGCCCCTCTCCACGAGATCTTGCGGGCTGTAGAAGCGCTTGAGCTCG
>JALUUA010000271.1 GCA_027021605.1 Candidatus Bipolaricaulota bacterium
CCGCACCCCGAAGTGGAGCTACCAGACCGAGAAGCTCATCTGGTCCTCGCCCGCCGTCGGGGACGTCGACGGCGACGGCCGCCCCGAGGTCGTGGTCGGCTCCGACGACAAGAACGTCTACGTCTTGGACGGAGCCACCGGCCAAGCGAAGTGGATCTTCCCCACGCTGGCGCGCGTGCGCTCCTCGCCCACCCTGGTGGACCTCAACGGCGACGGAACCCTGGAGATCCTCATCGGGTCCAATCAGATTTACGCGCTAGACGCCCGAAGGAAGCAGCGCCTCTGGGCCTATCCCCTGCAGACGACGACGTTCAGCTCCGCGGCCGTGGGGGACATTGACGGCGACGGGCGCTTGGAAGCTGTGATCGGCTCTTATGATAACTACGTCTACGCCCTCGACGCCCAGACGGGGACGGCGAAGTGGCGCTTCTTCGCCGGGAACTTCGTGGAGTCCTCGCCCGCGCTGGGGGACATCGACGGCGACGGCGAGGTGGAAGTCGTGTTCGGGTTCGGGGCCATCTCCGCCCGGGGGGACAAGGGCGTCTACGCCCTGAGGGGCCGGGACGGCTCCTCCAAGTGGCTCTTCCGGCTGGACGACGACCAACGGGTGATCTCCTCGCCCGCCATCGGGGATGTGGACGGCGACGGCCAACCCGAGGTGGTCATCGGCTCGAACGTCAAGGTCTTGTACGTCTTCGACGGCCAAGGGCGGGTGAAGTACACCCACGAGGCGGGGAACTTCATCGAGTCCTCGCCCGCGCTGGGGGACGTCGACGGCGACGGAAAAGTCGAGATCCTCGTGGGCTCGCACGATTTCCACCTCTACGCGCTGGTCGTGGAGCCGGGGAGCCCCCGCCTGCGGGTGAAGTGGAGCTTCCGACCCCCGCAGGCGGCGAACATCTTCTTCTCCTCGCCCACGCTGGCCGACGTCGACGGCGACGGCCTCCTAGAGGTGCTGATCGGGAACAACAACGGGGAACTGTACCTGTTGGACGGTTAGGGGGAAGGCACTCTGTCTCTGTCAACGGATGAAGAAAACGGATAAGCGGATGGAGAATAGGTGCAGTTATCCGTTTATCCGTTAGGCATCCGTTGACCGACCCTAAGGAGGGGAGAAGCGGCGGTGATTCGCATACAACGGGCGCTCTTGAGCGTCTCGGACAAGCGGGGGCTCGTGGAGCTGGCCCGCGGCCTCCAAGAGCTGGGAGTGGAGCTTTGGGCCTCCGGGGGGACGGCCCGCCACCTGCGGGAGCACGACTTAAAAGTCCGAGAGCTGGAGGAGCTTACGGGCTTCTCCGAGCTACTGGGGGGCCGGGTCAAGACCCTTCATCCCCACGTCCACGCGGCCCTTCTCGTAAAGAGGGACGATCCCCGGCAGCTGGAGGAGCTGCGCGCCCGGGGGATCGAGCCCTTCGATCTGGTGGTGGTCAACCTCTACCCCTTTGAGCAAAGGGTCTCTCGGGAGACGCCCCCGGAGGAGGCGATGGAGTGGGTGGACATCGGCGGCGAGGCGCTGATCCGCGCCGCGGCCAAGAACCATCTTCATGTGGGCGTGGTCGTGGACCCCGGGGACTACCCGGGCTTGCTCCAACAGCTAAGGGAGCGGGGAGGGCTGCCCCAGGAGCGGGCGCGGGAGCTGGCGCAGAGGGCCTTCGAGCACGTCGCGCGCTACAACGCCGAGATCGCCCGTTGGTTTGCCGCCCAAGATCAAGGGGCAGACGGGGCCCTCCCGTCGTCAACGCTCGTGGTGGCAGAACCCCGGCAGCTCGTGCTGCGCTACGGGGAGAACCCCCACCAGCGGGGGGCGCTCTACGGCCCCGCGCCGCCGGAGCAGCTCCAGGGCAAGACGCTCTCGTATGTGAACCTTTTGGACGCGGACGCGGCCTGGGGCTGCGCGCAGGAGTTCGAGAAGCCCACGGCGGTGATCGTCAAGCACGCCACCCCCTGCGGGGTGGCGTCCGCCGAGACGCTCGCGGAGGCGTTCGAGCGGGCCTTGGCGGCGGACGAGAAGTCGGCCTTCGGGGGGATCATCGGGCTCAACCGCCCCCTGGATGGGGAGACGGCGCGGAAGATCGTCGAGCGCTTCTTCGAGGTGGTCGTCGCCCCCGAGGTCGCGGACGAGGCCCGGGAGGTCCTGGCCCAAAGGAAGAACCTGCGGGTGCTTAAGGCCCCGCAAAGCTCGCCCAATTGGGAGGTGCGCACCACGGCGTTCGGGGTCTTGGCCCAGACGCCGAGCCGTCGCTCCCTCACGGAGCGGGATCTGGAGGTCGTCACCGAGCGCGCGCCTGCGGAGGAGGAGTGGCGGGATCTGCTCTTCGCCTGGCGGGTCGTGAAGTGGGCCAAGTCCAACGCGATCGTGCTCGCGAAGGGGGAGCGGACGGTGGGGATCGGGGGCGGCCAGGTCTCGCGGGTGGACGCGGTGGAGCTGGCCGTCCGCAAGGCGGGGTCCCGAGCCGAGGGGTGCGTGCTCGCCTCCGACGCCTTCTTCCCGTTTCGGGACAGCGTTGACATAGCCGCTCACGCCGGGGTGCGGGCGATCGTTCAGCCCGGGGGCTCCGTGCGCGACGAGGAGGTCATTAAGGCTGCCAACGAGGGCGGGCTGGCGATGGTCTTCACCCGCGTGCGGGAGTTTCGGCACTGAGAGCGTGGCCGCGGATACAGTTTTTCCATCGAGTCGGGACTAGAATCCGGGCGTCTTAAACTTCAAGGCCGGAAAACAAAAAAAGGAAGGCAGGTGGGAAGGCGGGGAGGGCAGGCCCCGCCTTCCCGGGGAATGAGGTTAGCAACCACAGAAGGGGTGGCGGTTTCCCTCGCCCATGGGGACTCGAACCCCGGCCGCAGCCGGACTGGGGAAAAATCCACGCCGCAGGAGGTTGGCAGGGACGGCGTGGCAAAACCCTGGTCCGGCTCCGGCTGACACCCTGTCGCGGACTCCTTTCCCTCCCGGTGTCGGTTGAGCGATCATCCCCTCCACCCTACCTCCTCCGGCAAGCGGAGGACGAGGACCTCGGTGCGCTCGGGAAGGCCTCTCGGTCGACTCGTGGGGTGCTCGGTGTCCCCCACGAGGGTCGGCGCAGGATCGCCCCCCGACCTCCGGGAGCGCCCCTTCCGTTCGGCTGCCCCTATTCTAGGTCCACCCCGGTGGAAAAGCCATGACCGCTCGGTGGAAATCGGGTGAAAGTCTAGCCCAGCCCAGAGCTAGAGCTAGAGCTAGAGGGAGCTTACCCCCTGCGGGGGAAGCTCCGAGATCCGCCAGTAGTCCAGCACGGTCTCCAGCACCTTGGCGAAGTCCGCCGAGCTGGGGGGCTTGGTGATGTACCCGGAGGCGCCCGAGTCGTACGCCTTGACCATGTCCTCCTCCCGCTCGCTGACGGTGAGCACGATCACCGGGATGCGCCGTAAGTTCTCGTCGTTCTTGATCTGGGCCAGCACCTCGTGCCCGTTCACCTTCGGGAGCTTGAGGTCCAGCAGGATCAAGTCGGGGCGGGGGGCGTCCCGGTACTTCCCCTCCCGGCGCAGGAAGTCGAGGGCCTCCTGGCCGTCGTTGACCACGAACAGCTCGCTGCTGTCCTTAAGATGGGTCTTTTTCAAGGCCCGCTCCGCGATCAGCACGTCCTCCGGGTTGTCCTCTACGAGCAGGATGCGCAGTTTTTTCGGTTTCATAGGGTCGACCTCCCCTTTCTCTTCCTGCCAAGGTCCTCCTAGGGGTTGATTTCGGGTTCCGAGTGCGATTGCGCTTGGGCCGTGGCCGGAGAATCCGAACCATCCGAGCCGCCGGGTTCCGATTCGGGGGGGCGTGAGGGGCCCACGGCGCCCACGCCCCCAGCGCCCACGCCCACGGCCGTCCCCGTCCCGGCCGCCGCAGCGCTGTGGGGGCGGTCATCGGGGTCGGGGCGGCCGGGATGGCGATCGTGGCCGTTTTCGTGGAGGCGTATCCCGCCGGGGCGCTTGGGGACGCTGAAGTAGAAGGTGCTCCCCTCCCCGGGCTGGGATTCCACCCAGATGCGCCCGCCCCACTCCTCCACGATGCGCCTGCAGATCGCCAGCCCCGCCCCCGTGCTCTCGGGGTCGTCCGCCGGGCCGAGGCGCTCGAAGAGCTCGAAGATCTTCTCCCGGTAGCGCTCCTCGATGCCCATGCCGTTGTCCCGGACGTAGAAGACGAACTCGCGGGGTCCCTCCTCGTAGCCCACTTCCACGCGCTTGTGGGGCTTGTCGTTGTACTTGACCGCGTTGCTCAGCAGGTTGGCAAGCAGCTCCGCCAGCCGCGTGCGGTTGGCCACGATCGTCGGGAGCTCCTCGGGGAGGACGAGTTCCACGCCCTCCAGCGTGGCCCCCAGGTCGTCCCGGACCTCGGAGAGGACCTCGCCCACGTCCACGGGCTCCAGCGGCTCTCGCTTCGTCCCGATGCGGGAGAGTTTCAGCAGGTCGTCGATGAGGTTCTTCATCCGCACCGAGGAGCGGTGGAGGCTCTCTAAGAACTTTACGCCCTGGTCGTCCAGCTTGTCTTGGTAGTCTTCCAGCAGGAACTGGGTGAACGCCTGGATGGTACGCAGCGGCTGCTTGAGGTCGTGCGAGACCACGTGGGAGAACTCCTCGAGCTTGCGGTTGCTCTCCTCCAGGCGCCGGGTCTTCTCCAGGAGCTCGCGCTCCAGCTTCTTCATCTCCGTGAGGTCGATGTAGTGGTCGATGCGCCCGCCGCGGTAGCGCTCCGTCTCGATGGGGATCGAGCGAAACTCCAAGATGCGCTCCTCGGGGAGGGGGCTGCGCCCGTTTCCGTTTCCGTGCCCGTTCTGCGCCGGGCAGGGCTTGAGGGAGAAGACGAAGTTCTCCTCCTCGGCCTCCAGGAGGCGCTCCAGCGTCTGCTCCTCGGGCAGGCGCTCCTTCACCTTCCAGAGGAGCCGCTGGAGGTCCTCGCCGATCATCTCGTCCCGGTCGAGGTTGAACAAATACCCCAGGGTGCGGTTGGCCCAGATGATCCTCCGGTCCCGGTCGAGGAGCACGATGCCCGTGTCCAGCGTGTCGATGGCGTCTTCGATGAGATAGCGGTAGCGGGCCTCGGCCTCCCAGAGCTTGCGCTCGAGCTCCACGCGGTCCGAGAGATCGCGAAGCTCGATCCAGATCTCCTCTTCCGACAGGCGGCGGAGGCGGAGCTCCGCGGGGAAGGTCTCCTTGTCCCAGGAGACGGCCCGCAGCGTAAAGCCCCCCGCTTCCCCGAGGGTGCGGGCCCGCTCCATCTCCCCCCGAACCCGCTCGAGGTCGTCGATGTGGATGACCTCGGAGATGTGCTTGACCGCCCCCAACAGCTCGACGGCCCGCTCGTTGCGGTCGAGGACCCGGCCGCTGGGGTCGACGATGAGCATCGGGTTGAAGGCCCGGCGGAAGACGTCCTCGGGGTACTGCTTGGGCTGCTTGGGGGTGGGGCGGCTCTTGCGCTCCCGGCGGCGCAGGGCCCCGATCGTCCCCCCCACGACCAGGGCCCCCAGCGAAAAGCCCAACGCCCACCCCCAGGAGCGGGGCTCCCAGGGGAGCAGGGGCAGGGCGAGCAGGGGGAGGGCCACCGCGAGCAGCGCGTTCCCCCCGACCTCCCACAGCAGGGCGGTAAGCAGATAGCCCACGCCCAGGAGGGCGAAGATCACCTTGGGGGAGTGGACCGAGGTGCCGTACAGCAGGGCGAACAGGGCGGCATACACCGCCACGGTGAGGAGGGCTCTCCCGATTCCGGTCCACGCTGTTCGATTCATTCCTTCTCCACCGGGGTGGGCTGCCCCCAGTCTAGGCGCCTCGGTGCGCTCGGAGAAGGACAGCTGTCCGGGCCGGCGGCCCCGTTTGTCTGTCCGCAAGAAGTCCCTTCCTTACCGCGCTTCCCTCTATCTGGATCTCGAGCTAGATGATCAAGCTGTCGTCCAGGGAGAAGGGGAAGGGCTCGGCCATCTTCTGGAGGCTCTCGGGGTCCAAGACGGTGATCGCCCGGTCGTTGACGGCGATGACCCCGCGGTCCTCCAGCTCGCCCAGGGTGCGGATGGCCGTCTTGGAGGAGACGCCCGCCATCTCGGCCAGCTCCGTGCGGGACAGCTCGATGCCGCTCTCCCCCAGCTTGAGGATGATGCGGGCCAGGCGCTCCTTGCTCCCGTTGTAGCTGCGCTCGGCCAGCTTGCACTGGAACGCCTTGAGCTCCTCGGAGAGCTTCTCGAACATGCGGAAGACGACCGAGGGGTGGCGCTCCAGGAAGCCGAAGAAGTCCCCTCGCTCGAGGAAGCCGACCTCCGCCGGGGTGAGGGTCTTGGCGTAGGCGATGTGAACCCCCTTGTCGAAGAGGGTCGTCTCCCCCAGCGTCTCGCCGGGGCCGACGATCTTGAGGATCTGCTTTTTCCCGCCCAGGGTGCGCTTTACGACCTTGATCCGCCCGGAGAAGACGAGGTAGAACCCGAAGGCCGGGGCCCCCTCCTGGTAGATGATCTCCCCCTGGCCGTACTTGATCCGTCGGACCATGTTCTCCAGCACGGCGAGGTCCTTCGGACCCAAGTCGGAGAAGATCTTGAAGTCCCGGAGCTGCGTCATCCCTCTCACCACCCGCCTGCGATTGGATTGGACTGACTTCTTGCTCGAACGCTCTCTCGCGTGCCTCCGGTGTTCGATGCCGCGATTACCGTATTATGATCGAACGCCGGACCGGTGTCAATAGTTCTTCGGGGTCTGG
>JALUUA010000272.1 GCA_027021605.1 Candidatus Bipolaricaulota bacterium
ATACGGGGCCGGGATAGCCTCGAAGGGCGATCCCTTAGGCGACGAAGCGGGGTTCCGGCCTGCGGGCTTGGACGCGGTTTTGCTCGTCGACGTAGACGATGCGGGGGCTGTAATTGGGAAGCTCGTGCTCCTCGAGCTGGGCGTAGGTGAGGAGGATGACGGGGTCGCCGACCTCGCCCCAGCGGGCCGCCGCCCCGTTTAAGACCACCTCGCCCGAGCCGCGGCGACCCGGGATCACGTAGGTCTCCAGCCGCGCGCCGTTGTTGACGTTGACCACTTGGATCTTCTCGTAGGGGACGATCCCGGCGGCGTCCATGAGCTCGGGGTCGAGGGTGAGGCTCCCCTCGTAGTTCACGTCCTTGCCCGTGATCCGGGCCCGGTGGACCTTGGACTTGAGCACCTCGACGCGCATTCGGCTTCTCCCCTCGGGTCTAGTGGGTGGGTTTCGTCTGTGCCGCCAGAATGATACGGAACGGCGTTCGAGGGGACAAGCGGCGCTCCCCTACTCCCGGCGGTAGGGCTGCGCGATGGCTTGGGGGAAGCGGGCCCGCCCGATCGCCCCCGCCACGACGATAAGGGTAGCCAAATACGGGATCATGCGCACAAACTGGTAGGGGATCTGTCCCTCCTCCCCGGCCCCGCCCGCCGAGGCCAGCTGAATGGCCAAAGCGTCGAAGTACCCGAAGAGAAAACCCCCAAAGAGTGCCAGCAGCGGGTTGAGCTTGCTGAAGACCACCGCCGCCAGGGCGATAAATCCCCGCCCCGCGGGGAGGGTGTTCAGAATGGTGTGGGTCCAGTCCAGGCTTAAGGCGGCCCCTCCCAGGCCGGCCAGCGCGGCCCCGTACAACACGGCCAGGAGGCGCACCCGCTCGACGGGCACGCCCACCACGTCCGCGGCCTCGGGGTTCTCCCCCACGGCCTTCACCCGCAGCCCGAAGGCCGTCTTGTGGAGGAGCCACCACGTGAAGGGGGCCGCGAGCACCGTCACGATCACCAAGGGGCTTACGCTCCCCCACGGGACGGGGATCCCCGGGACCCACAGGGCGTTGGGCACCTGGAAGCTCCTGCTGCCCCACAGCACCACGGCCCCGAAGCCCACCAGCCCCAACCCCAGGAGGTTGATCCCGACGCCGCTGATGATCTGATCGCCCTTGAGGTAGATGCTGAGGAGGGCGTGGAGCAGGCCGACCCCCAGTCCCGCCAACACGCCCGCGACCAGACCGGCCCAGGGGCTTCCGAAGGCGTCCGCCCCCACCACAGCGAAGAAGGCCGAGATCACGAGAATCCCCTCGAGGCCGATGTTGACCACCCCGGCCCGCTCCGCGAAGACCTCCCCAATGGCCGCCAGGGCGATGGGGACCATCACCCGCAGCGCCACCGGCAGCACGGTCACCAGCAGAATGGCGAAGTCCATCTCCGCTTCCGTTTCCGTTTGCGTTTCCGTTTGCGGTTACGTTCCCGTTTCCGTTTCCGCTAGAGCACATCTACGCTTGGCGCCGCTCCCGCTCCCGCTCCCCGCCCTCTCCCCCTTCGGTCCCTTCGGTCCCGGTGCCGGCGGGTCCGGCTGCGGCCGGGGTTCGGGCGCGGCGGGGGCGCAGCCGGGCGATCCGCCACATCTCGGGGGCGGCGATCGCCAGGATGATGACCCCCTGGACGATCTGGATCATGTCGAAGGGCACCCCGGCCCGATAGCCCATCATCGTCCTCCCCGCCGCCAGGGCCCCGAAGAAGACGGCGCTCAGCAGGATCCCGAGGGGGTGATTCCGCCCCACGAGCGCCACGGCGATCCCGTCAAAGCCCAGCGTCCCCAGGTTCGAGAGGTCGTTCGTGATCGCGAAGGGGAGCCGGCCCAGGACCTCCACGGCCCCCGCTCCCCCGGCGGCCAGGCCCCCCAACAGGAAGGCCCACACCAGGCTGCGGTTGGGGCGGACGCCCCCGTAGCGGGCCGCCTCGGGGTTGAGACCGGCGGCTCGGAGCTCGTACCCCGCCACGTGGTGCCAGAGCGCCCAGTAGACGAGCCCCGCAAGCAGGACGCTCAAAAGCAGCGCGTAGCTCAGGTCGCTCCCCGCCATGATCAGGGGGAAGCGGGCCGTCGGGTCCACCTGGAGGGAGCGGCGCCCCTGGCTCAGGTAGGCGATCACCACGTAGCCGGTAAACCAGTAGGCAATCCAGTTGAGCATGATCGTGCTGATCACCTCGTGGACGCCGCGGGTCAGCTTCAGAAAGGCCGCCGGGAGGCTCCAGAGGGCCCCGGCGAGCATCGCCCCCAGCACGGTCACGGGCAGGTGAAGCCCCGGCGGCAGGTCGAGCAGCCCCCCGATCAGGACGGCCACCAGCGCCCCCAGGATCATCTGGCCCTGGGCCCCGATGTTGAAGAGCCCCGCCCGCACGCCGACGGCGAAGGTGAGCCCCGTAAGAATCAGGGGCGTCGCCCGGCTCAGGGTGTTGGCGATCCCGAAGCGATCGCCGAGCGCCCCCTGGAAGAGCGCTTGGTACGCCTTCCACGGGTCGTAGCCCCACAGCGCCATGAGGACGGCCCCCAGGGCCAGGCCCAACAGGAGCGCGACGCCCACTTCTAAGAGCACCCGCAGCCCTCCCAGCCGCGCGCTCACGGCGATCCCTCCCCGGACCCCCGGGCTCGGGCCCGAGCCCGGAGGGCCTCCTCCAGGGGCAGGCCGCCCATGAGCAGCCCGACGGTCTCGCGGTCCAGCGCGTCGGCGGGGGCGATGCCCGTAAAGCGCCCTTCGTACATCACCCCGATGCGATCCGCCAGCTGGAAGACCTCGTCGAGGTCCGCGGAGACGAGCAGCACCGCGACGTCCTCGTCGCGCAGCCGGGCGAGCAGGTCCCGGATGTACTGGGTGGCCGCCACGTCCAGCCCCCGGGTGGGGTGGGCCGCGATCACCAAGCGGGGCGATTTGCTCAGCTCCCGCCCCACCACGAGCTTCTGTTGGTTCCCCCCGCTCAGGGCCGCGGCCGGGGCGCGGACGCCGGGGGCTTGGATCGAGAACGCCTCGATGAGCGTCCGGGCGTGTCCGTAGATCCTCCGCCAGCGGAGCCGCCCCAGCGCCCCCCGAAAGCGGGGGAAGCGCTGCAGGCCCAAGACGCTGTTTTCGGCCACCGTAAAGGGCAGGATCAAGCCCATCTTCCGCCGGTCCTCGGGGATGTGCGCCACCCCCAGGGCCCCGATCTCCCCCGGCAGCAGGCCCTTGAGGCTCCTCCCGAGCACCTGGACGTCTCCTTGGAAGGGCCGCAGGCCGGTCAGCGCCTGGACGAGCTCCGTCTGGCCGTTCCCCTGCACGCCCGCCACCGCGAAGACCTCCCCCGCGCGCACCTCGAACGAGAGCCCGTCCACGGCCCGCAGCCCCGACTCGCCCCGCACGCAAAGGTCGCGGACGGTGAGCACCGGCTCCCCCGGCTCCGTTGCCTTCCTGGGACGGCGGGCCTCGGAGACGACCTCCCGGCCCACCATGAGCGTCGAGAGCTTTTCGGGGGTCGCCTCCCGGGTCTCGAGCGAGGCGACCACGCGGCCGCCGCGCAGCACGGTGATGCGGTCCGTGATCTCCATCACTTCCTTGAGCTTGTGGGTGATGAAGATCACCGTCCGGCCCTGGGCCTTCAAGCCCCTGAGGGTCTCGAAGAGCTCCTCCGCCTCCTGGGGGGTGAGCACGGCGGTGGGCTCATCCAGGATGAGCAGCTCCACATCGCGGTAGAGCATCTTTAGGATCTCGACGCGCTGCTGGACGCCCACGGGCAGGGTCTCGACGGGCACGTCGAGGGGGGCCCGCAGCCCCGACTCGTCCATGATCCGCTCCAGCCGGCCCCGGACCGTGGAGGCGCGCAGCGGACCGAGCGCCCCGCCCCCCTCGGCCCCCAGGGCGATGTTCTCCAGCCCCGTAAACGGCCCCACTAGGGCGAAGTGCTGGTGGACCATCCCGATCCCCCGGCGCAGGGCCTCGCGCGGGGAGCGGAACCGCACCGGCTCCCCCCGCCAACGGATCTCCCCCGAGGTGGGGGGGAGCAGCCCGGAGAGGATCTTGGTGAGCGTCGTCTTCCCCGCGCCGTTCTCCCCCAGGAGCCCGTGGACCTCCCCGGGGTGCACCCGGAGGGAGACGTCCCGGAGGGCCACGGTGCCGTCGGGGTAGACCTTGGTGAGCCCGCGCGTCTCGATAAGCGGCTTCATCCCCGTATTCCTTTTGATAAACGGGCGATCCGTCCGTCCGCCTCGAGCCCGGAGAGGGGGAGGAGAAAGGGACGGGGGCCGGTCCCCTCCCGTCCGAGACCGGCCCCCCGATTCCCCATGTCGGTTCCCACCGAGGTCGCGAATTTGCCTTTTGGCGTTTCGTTCCCGTTCCCGTTCCCGTTTCGGTCGGGGTTACGGGTACCGCTCCCGAACCTCGGCGATCTGCTCCGGCGTGTCGGCCTCGGGCAGGGTGATCTCCCCGGCCTTGAGCGCGGACTGGAACTCGTCGAGCGCCACCCACACGTACGCGGGCACGGAGATGCGGGCCTGGATCACCTTGTGGAGGACCTCTGCGGGCGTGCCGTCGAGGGGGTAGCCCGCTTGGACCGCCAAGTCGATGAACGTCTTGACGTCTTGGACGGTGCTGAAGCCGGTGCCCTCCTCCTTGAGGCCGAGGAGGATGTCCCCGCCGAACTCCCCGGAGAGGGCCCGGCGGACGGCCTCGAACGCGCCGACGTCGACCCGCTTGCGGCCCGAGGCGAGGATGAAGCCCGGCTTGACGTACTCCTGCGCGGCGTCGGCGCCGTAGGCGAAGGGCGGGCCGATCTCGCGGCCCTCGGCGCGCGCCGCCTCCTCCACGGCGTCGAACATGCCGAGGTGGGTGCCGCCCGCGATCCCCAGGAGGTTGCGGGCCCCCTCGCGGATGAGCGCCTCGGCCGTGGTCTTGCCCAGCGCCGGGTCGTCGAAGCGGCCCGTGTAGGGCACCCGCACCTCAATCGACGCCCCCTCGCCCACGTGGCGGTTGTACCAGTCGACGGCCCAGTGGGCCCCGAAGCGGTAGCCCGCCTCGTAGCGCCACACGGGCGGGATCTCCGCGCCCGCTACCGCCCCGATGAGCGAATCCCCGTTCGCCAGCGCTACCAGCGCCGCCACCACCCCGACGGGCGCCCCCGCCTCCTGCTCGCGGAACAGCACCCCCAGCAGGTTGGGGAGATCAAAGGACGGCCCGTCGATGAAGGCAAACTTCTGGTCGGGGAACTGGCGCGCCGCCTCGGGGAGCGCGTCAAACAGCAGGAACCCCACCCCGATGATCACGAGACACTCCCCGGAGCGGGCGAACGTCTGCAGGTCCGGCAGGTACGAGGCCTCCCCCGCTGCGGTGGCCGTCCGCAGCTCCAGGCCGAACGCCTCCGAGGCCCGTTGCGCCCCCAAAAGGGCCATGTCGTTGAAGCTTAAGTCCCCCGGACCCGTCTGATCGAAGTAGAGGCAGATCGCCCCCTGCGCCTGGCCTACGGCCGTCTGCCCGGCATCGAGCCCCCAGACGCCGAGGAGCCCGGCCAGCGTCAACACTCCCAGAGTGAGAACTCGCCAACTGCGCATAACCCTCTCGACCTCCGTTCGTTGCGGATTGGGTTTTCGCTGCATTGTAGAGCCCTTGAGCGCGGGAGTCAAACCGGGCGGGCCGGGCGCGGCCGGGGCCGACTTGTCCCCGCAAGCCCCCGCGCCGTACACTGCCCCCGCGATGCTCGCCTACCCCCTGGACGAGGAGACGGAACTGAAGCTCCTGGAGCCCCACCACGCCCCGGAGCTCTTTGCGCTCATCGACCGCAACCGGGAGCACCTGCAGGCGTGGCTCCCCTTCCCCGCGGAGACGCGCTCCGTGGAGGACTCCCGGCGGTTCATCGAGGGGCGCCTGCGGGCGCTCGCCCAGGGGAGGGGGCTTACGGTGGGCCTCTGGCACCGGGGGGAGCTGGCCGGTCTGGTCGGGCTCCGGTTGTACCCCTACAGCCGCCGGGGCGAGCTGGGGTACTGGCTCGGCAGGGAGTTCCAGGGCAAGGGGCTGATCACCCGGGCGTGCCGGGCGATGATCGCCTACGCCTTCCGGGAGCTCAAGCTCCATCGGGTGGAGATCCACTGCGCTTCCCGTAATCATAGGAGCCGGGCCGTCCCCGAGCGCCTGGGCTTTCGGCAGGAGGCCGTCCTGCGGGAAGCCTGCTGGACGGCGCGCGGGCTCGACGATTTGGTGATCTACGGGCTGCTCGCCCGGGAGTGGAGCGAGTGACCGACCGACCCCCATCGGGTCGGGTTGACAACCGCGGCCCGGATGGCCCATGATCTTTCCGCCTTGCGGAGGTGCTCCGGATGGACTTCGAGGTGCTTCGATCGCCGACGGCGTTCCTGGTGGAGATGCTGGGGGACGCCCCCCCGGACGTTCCCCCAGCGGACGAGCTGCGGGACTACGAGCGGTGGTGGTTCGAGGAGGGGCAGTCCATCTCCGAGATCGTGGACCGGATGGGCACGCCTCCCTTGCGGATGTTCGACCGCTGGGGGGAGCGGGTCGACGAGGTCCTCTACCCCCCCGACTACCGGCGGATGCTGCTCGAGGGCTACCGCCGGGGGATCGTGGCGCGCGCCCTGGAGGGGGGCTCGTTGACCCCCTTTTACGCGCTGGGGTACGTGTGCGCCTTCTTCGACGCCGGGCTCTACTGCCCCTACACCGTCTCGCTC
>JALUUA010000273.1 GCA_027021605.1 Candidatus Bipolaricaulota bacterium
GGGACACGCGGTCCGCTCGGGGTTGCTGCTCCTTTGGGTCACCCAAGATGCGGCCCACGTCCTCCCGTTCCCCAAGCTCCATCTGCGCCTCCAGGCACCGGCGGAATGGGGATGGATGCGAAGGTTCCTCGACGGCCGGGTGGTCCTCCACCGGGAGGACGGTCCGGCGGCCGAGTGGGCCGACGGGAGCGGCTTCTACTTCTGGCGGGGGCAGCGGGTTCCCCGGGAGATGATCACGGACCCGTTGTCGATACGGATTTCGGACATCCTGCAACAGCGGAACGCGGAGGTCCGTCGGGCGATGATCGAGCGCAAGGGACCCGCCCGGTTCCTCCGCGAGGCGGACGCGAAGAAGCGCGACCAAAGCGAGTGGGGAACGCTCTACGAGGTGGCCATTCCCGGAGGAGGGGAGCGCTGGGTCATGCTGGAGGTGACCTGCCCCAGCACGGGGCGCACCCACCTGCTGCGCGTCCCACCCTGGATGCGGAGCGCCAAGCAGGCCGTCGCCTGGACGTTCGATTGCGACGCCCGGGCGTACAGGCCCGCCTTGGAGACGTGAGATGAGATGAGATGAGATGAGAAGCGCCTACCCCAAGGGCCGAAGTGGGACCCGTTCCGCAGCGATACCTCGAAGCGGCGGTCGCCGCCTCTCCCCCTTTTCCCCACAGGAGCCACCGCCTGCAGGGTACGGAGTCGAGGTATCGCGGGATCGCCCACCCAATTCAACCCCAACCCGTCCCGTCCCCCTTGGCGAAGAGGCCCGACTGCGAGGCCCCACCTCCGAGCGGCCTACGGCCCGGTGGCACGCCGTCCAAGCAAGAGGGACGGCGGCTCGGAAGGCAGCTTGGCAGTCGGGCCTCATCTCCCCCCCTTCTTCTCCTTCCCCTTCCCCTTCTCCCATCGTTCCATTTGGCACCCCTTCCCGATGGGGCTATACTCCCACCGAAGGAGGCGACGGCGATGGACTTTGCACCGCCACCCCGCGTGAAAGCGTTGCTCCCCCGCGTGCGGGAGTTCCTACGGCAAGAGATCTACCCCCTGGAGCGGGATTTTCTGCAGAAGCCCTTTCGCGAGCTGGAGCCCCTCTTAGAGCAAAAGCGCAGGCTTGCCCAGAACGAAGGACTTTGGGCCCCGTCCCTGCCCCAGGAGTACGGCGGGATGGGCCTTTCGCTGTTGGAGTTCGCCTTCTTGAGTGAGGAGCTGGGGACCACGCCCCTGGGGCATTATGCGCTCAATTGCCAGGCCCCCGACATCGGGAACATGGAGCTCTTGCTGCAGCACGGCTCTCCCGAACAAAAGGAGCGTTTCCTCAAGCCCCTGGTTCGGGGCGAAATTCGAAGTTGCTTCTCCATGACGGAGCCGGACTGCCCCGGCTCGAACCCCGTCTGGCTTACGACGACCGCCCGCAGGGAGGGCGACGCCTACGTCATCCACGGGCGCAAGTGGTTTACGTCTTCGGCCGACGGGGCGGCCTTCGCGGTGGTCATGGCCCTCACCAACCCCGACGCCAAGAGCCCCCACGAGCGGGCCAGTCTCCTCATCGTGCCCACGGACGCCCCGGGCTTTCGGCTCGTGAGAAACATCCCCGTGATGGGTCACGTGGGCGAGGGCTGGGCGAGCCACGCCGAAGTTGTATACGAGAACTGCCGGGTGCCCATAGAAAACCGCATCGGCCCGGAGGGAGCGGGCTTCCGGCTGGCCCAGGAGCGCCTCGGTCCGGGGAGGATTCACCACTGCATGCGCTGGCTCGGCATCTGCAAGCGGGCCTTTGAGCTGATGTGTGCGTATGCGGCCAAGCGCGAGCTTGCGCCCGGAAAGCCCTTGGGAACGAGGCAGATCGTGCAGCGGTGGATCGCCCAAAGCCGGGCCGAGATCCACGGGGCGCGGCTCATGGTCCTGCACGCCGCCTGGCGCATCGAACAGGAGGGGGCCTACGCCGCCCGCGAGGAGATCTCGCTGATTAAGTTTACCGTGGCTCACGTGCTCCAGCGGGTTTTGGATCGGGCGATCCAAGTCCACGGGGGTCTGGGGGTCACGGACGAGACGCCGCTGGCGTTCTGGTATCGCATGGAGCGGGCCGCGCGCATCTACGACGGCCCCGACGAGGTCCACCAGACCGTCGTGGCCCGGAGGATCTTGAGGGAATATGGGCTGTCGGTCAACGGATAAAGATCTGTCACGGGGAAATCTGCCAACGGATGGAGAACGGATAAGCGGATGCATCGAGAGAGGGCCATCCGTTTATCCGTTTGACATCCGTTGACCGATCGTACGTTCTGATGAACACGATGCTCGACCAACCCGGCCCCGTCCGCCCCGGTGAGGAGCTGCCCCTCGAGCGCCTTGCGCCCTATCTCGCGGAGCGCCTGGGCGCGGAGGGCGAGCTCGTCGTGGAGCAGTTCCCCGCCGGGCACTCGAACCTCACGTACCTCCTGCGCTCGGGCGCTCAAGAGTTCGTGCTGCGGCGCCCGCCCTTCGGGGCCGAAAAGATTAAGAGGGGCCACGACATGGGGCGGGAGTACCGCATTCTCACGGGTCTCTCTCGGGTCTACCCCAAGGTCCCGAAGCCCCTGCTCTTCTGCGACGATCCCTCTATCATCGGAGCCCCCTTCTACGTGATGGAGCGCGTCCGGGGGGTGATCCTGCGACGGGAGCCGCCCCCGGGGATCGATCTTCAGCCGCCGCGGATGCGGGCGCTCTCCGAGGCGTTCATCGACAACTTGGCCGAGATCCACGGGCTCGACGTCGAGGCCGCCGGACTGCGGGATTTAGGCCACCCCCAGGGCTACGTCCGCCGCCAGATCGAGGGCTGGACGGAGCGCTACCGCCGCGCCCGCACGGACGAGATCCCCGAGATGGAGCGGGTCGCCCGCTGGCTCCGCGAGCGCCTGCCCCCCGAGCGGGGTGCGGCCCTCATCCACAACGACTACAAGTACGACAACCTCGTGCTCGACCCCCAAGATCTGAGCATCCGGGCCGTCCTGGACTGGGAGATGGCCACCGTCGGCGATCCCCTCATGGACCTGGGCACCTCCCTGGGCTATTGGGTGGAGCCCGAAGACCCCGACGAACTTCAGGGGATTCGCTTTTGTCTTACGACACTTCCCGGCAACCTCACCCGGCGGGAGCTCGTCGAGCGCTACGCGGAGCGAAGCGGGCGCTTCCCTACCCTCACCCCCAAGGAGGCGCTCTTTTACTACGTCTACGGTCTCTTCAAGATCGCGGTGATCGCGCAGCAGATCTACTTCCGCTACGTGCAGGGCTTCTCGCGAGACGAGCGCTTTGCGGCGTTGATCGAGGGCGTCCGGGCGCTGGCCCGGGCGGCCGAGCGGGCGATCCGGCGGGGGACTATTTGACCTTGACGATCGTCGTCCCCGCCCGGCCCTGAAGGGCCTCCACGGCCCGGGTGAGCGAGGCGATCACGGCGCGCTTCCCGCCGTTCTCTACAAACTTTACGGCGGCCTCCACCTTCGGCCCCATGCTCCCCGGCGGGAACTCCCCGGCCTCCAGATAGCGACGGGCCTCCTCCGCCGTCAGGCACTCCAGGTCGACCTGTTGGGGCGTGTCGTAATGGAGCGCCACGCGCTCGACGTCCGTGAGGATCAGCAGCGTCTCGGCACCCAGGGCCGTCGCCAGGCGCTCGGAGGCGAGGTCTTTGTCCACGACGGCCTCGACGCCCTCCAGGCCCCGGGGGGTCTCGACGACGGGGACCCCGCCCCCGCCGCAGGCGATCGCCACGCAGCCCGCCTCCACCAGCCGCCGCACGCCGTCCTCCTCCACGACCCCAAGGGGCGCGGGCGAGGGCACCACCCGCCGGTAGGGCCGCTCGCCGTTTCCCACCCGTTTGAGCGCATACCCCTTGGTCCGGCGAAGCTCCTCGGCTTCTTGTTCGGAGTAGAAGGGCCCCACGGGCTTGGTGGGCTCTGCAAACGCGGGGTCCCGGGGGTCCACGAGCACCTGGGTGACGACCGTGACCACCGGGGTCGCCAACCCCCGCTCCTTGAGGGCGCTCTCGAGGGCCTGCTGCAGGAGGTACCCGATCTGCCCCTGGGTCATGGCCACGCAGACGTCCAGGGGCTGCGGCGGCACCCAGCGCTTGGCCTCCTCCTGTTGAATGAGGAGGTGGCCCACCTGGGGGCCGTTGCCGTGGGTGAGGACGACCTCTGCCCCTTCGGCGAGGATCTGGGCGATCTGCCGGGCGCTCTCGCGGAGGGCTTGGCGCTGGGGCTGGGCGCGGGCCTCCCCCCGGCCCTCCGGGGGGGCGAGGGCGTTGCCCCCCAGCGCAATGACGATCCGATCCGGGATGCGGTTCATGGGACAGACTCCTTGGCTTTTGAGGGCATTATAGCACGGCAGAGCGCGGTCGGCGCTACAGGCGCTCGACCCGGATGAGGTTCGTCGTGCCGGGGACGCCGAAGGGAACGCCGGCCGTGACGACCACCGTCGCCCCCTTCTTGAGCCCCAGGGCCCGAGCCGCGGCCTCGATCGAGCGCTGGAGGACCTCCTCGGTGTCGTCCGTGTCCCGCTCGATGCAGAGGGGATGGACGCCCCAGACCAACGCCAGCTTGTTGCGCACCCGCTCGGAGTACGTCACGGCCACGATGGGCAGCCGCGGGCGGAACTTGGCCACCAGCTTGGCCGTCGAGCCCGAGGTCGTCGAGGGGAGGATCGCGTCGGCCCCGATCTGCTCCGCGATCTGGCAGGCCGACTCCCCGATGGCCTCCGTGATCGAGACGCGCTCCTCGTGGTATTTGTGATAGACGGAGGGATGGCGCTCGATCCGCCGGGCGATGCGGGACATGACCCGCACGACCTCCACGGGGTACTTCCCGACGGCCGTCTCCTCGGAGAGCATCACGGCGTCGGTGCCGTCGAGGATGGCGTTGGCCACGTCCGTCACCTCCGCCCGGGTGGGGAGCGGGTTCTCCACCATGGAGCGGAGCATCTGGGTGGCGATGATCACGGGCACCCCGGCCCGGTTGCACTTCTGCACGATCTCCTTTTGCAGCAGCGGGACCTCCTCGAGGGGCATCTCCACCCCGAGGTCCCCGCGGGCGACCATCACCCCGTCGGCGGCTTTAATAAGGGAGTCGATGTTCCGGACGGCCTCGCGCGACTCGATCTTGGCGATCACCTCGATCCCCCCGTCGCCCAGGAGCCGGCGGATCGCCTCGATGTCGTGGGCGTCGCTCACGAACGAGGCGGCCAGGAAGTCCACCCCCAGCTCGGCGGCGAAGCGGACGTCCTCGTCGTCCCGGGCGGCCACGGGGATCTCCGCCCCGGGGACGCTGACGCGCTTGCGGCTCCCCAGCTTCCCCCTGCTGAGCGCCCGGCAGCGGGTCTCCCCCCGGTCGGGGTCGACCGCGACGACCTCCAAGCGGGTCTCGCCGCCCGCGAGCAGCACCTCCATGCCGGGGCGGACGTACCGCGAGAAGCCCTCGCAGTCGATGGGGACCCGTCGGTTCTCGAGAGCGGCCTCGTCGGCCTCTACGGCTCCTTCGACGAAGACGACCTCGTCGCCCTCCCGCAGCTCGAGGTCCCGGGGGAGGCGGCCGGTGCGCACCGCGCGGCCGGGGGTGTCGGCCATCACCGCGACGGCCTCCCCCAGCTCGTGGGCGACCCGGCGCACCCGCTCGACCGTCTCCCGGTGCTCCTCGGGGCTGCCGTGGGAGAGGTTGAGCCGCGCGACGTTCATCCCCGCCTCCACGAGCGCCTTAAGGGTCGCCTCGTCCCGGGAGGCCGGGCCCAGCGTGACCACGATCTTCGTCCGCTTGTTCGCGCGCGCCATCGGATCGGTCGGTCCGGAGGGGATAAGTGTAATCCCCGCGCCCGGAGGGCGCCAGTCCCCCCACCCGCCCGTCCCTCCCCGCCCCGACCCCATTTGCCTTGGGCGGGAAAAGACGCTACAACGATAAAAACCCCGGGTGCAGCGGTGGGCAGGGAACGGGACGGGACGGGAAGGGAAGGGAGGAAGGGAGCCGTGCGGATCCTGGAGCGCTTCGTGCGGGTGGTGGACGCCCTCAGCGAGGGGACCGGGCGGATCGTGATGTGGCTGGCTCTCGCCATGGTCCTCCTGACCTCGTACAACGTCTTCGAGCGCTACGCGTTGGGGCGGAACACCACGTATTTGATCGAGCTGAATTGGCACTTCTACTCCGTGATCTTCCTGCTGGGGGCGGCCTACACCCTCAAGCACGACGGCCACGTCCGGGTGGACATGCTCTATCACAAGCTCGGCTCGCGCGGGAGGGCGTGGGTCAACCTCCTGGGCTCCCTCTTCTTCCTCCTGCCCCTGGCCGGGTTCCTCATCTGGGGGACGCTCTGGTCGAAGTACGGGGGCTTTGAGAACAGCTTCGTCGGGCGCTCTTGGCGGTTTTGGGAGCGCTCCCCCGACCCCGGCGGGCTTCCGGCCCGCTACCTCCTAAAGACGATGATCCCCGTAGGGTTCGCGCTCCTGGCCCTCCAGGGGCTGGCCGAGGCCGCCCGCAACGCCCTCTTCCTCCTGCAAACCCGACCCCCGGGGCCGCCCCCCGCTCCGGGCGCTCCGGAACCCGAACCCGACTCCGACTCCGACCCCGACCCCGACCCCAAACCCGAACCCCCCCGGGAGGCGGCCTAAGTGGAAGTCCTCATGGAGATCCTGCCGTTTCTCATGTTCTTCGGGCTGGTCGTCTTCGTGCTCACGGGGTTTCCCGTGGCGTTCAGCATCGGGGCGATGGCCCTGCTCTTTGGGCTCCCGACGCTGGGGTTGAGCTGGCTCCCCATGTGGGTGCTCAACGTCTGGAACATCATGTCGAACTTCCTCCTGGTGGCGGTGCCCCTCTTCGTGTTTATGGGGGTGATGCTGGAGCGCTCCGGGCTGGCGGAAGAACTGTTAGAGACGATGGGGATCCTGCTGGGGCGGGTGCCGGGGAGCATGGCGATTGCCGTTACGGCCATGGGGGCCATCCTCGCGGCCTCGACGGGGATCATCGGGGCCACGGTCGTCACCATGACCGTGCTGGCGCTGCCCACGATGCTGCGGCGGGGCTACAGCCCGCAGCTGGCCACGGGGACGATCTGCGCCGCCGGGACGCTGGGCCAGATCATCCCGCCGAGCATCGTCTTGTTGCTCTTGGCCAGCATCGCCAACGACCCGAGCGTCAGCGTGGGGAAGCTCTTCTTCGCGGCGTTCCTCCCGGGCTGGCTGTTGGCCCTGCTCTACATGGTCTACATCTTCTTCTACGCGCTCCGCCACCCCGAGAAGGCCCCGGCGATCCCCTTAAGCGAGCGGCAGATCCCGCCTCTGAGGCTGTTGCTGCGGGTGCTTCGGAGCTTGTTCCCCCCGTTCTTCTTGATCGTGGCCGTGCTGGGGTCGATCTTCTTGGGGATCGCCTCCCCCACGGAGGCCGCCGGGGTGGGGGCCTTCGCCGCCACCCTCCTGGCGGCGCTCAACCGGCGGCTCACCTGGACGGTCCTGCGGGACGTCATGCTGGCCACGGTCCGCTTTACCAGCATGGTCTTCATCATCCTGGTGGGGGCTCAGGCGTTTCGGACCGTCTTCTGGAACCTGAAAGGGGAGACGGTCCTGCGGGAGTTCTTCTTGGGGCTGCAGTGGGAGCCCTGGGCCATCCTGGCCGTCGTGATGGTCCTGCTCTTCGTCCTGGGCTTCTTCCTCGACTTCATCGAGATCACGTTCATCCACTTCCCCATCCTCATCCCGATCGTCAAGGCCCTGGGGATCGACCCCCTCTGGTTTACGGTCCTGGTGGCCATCAACCTCCAAACCTCGTTCCTCACCCCGCCGTTCGGGTTCGCGCTCTTTTACCTGAAGGGGGCCGCTCCCCCCGAGGTGAAGCTCCAGCACGTCTACCGGGGGATCATCCCCTTCGTGATCATCCAACTGATCGGGCTTGCGATCGTCATCCTCTTCCCCCCGATCGCGCTGTGGCTGCCCAAGTTCTTGTAGCCCCGGCGCACCCGCGGGGCCCAAGCGGGAAAAGCAGAAGGGAGAAAGCAGAGGGCAGAGGGAGGGGCCGAAGCCCCTCCCTTGCTCTGCCCCGTCCACCATCGTCTGCTAACAACGGTCGTGGAAGTCGCGGGCTACTGCTGGACCGCAGGGAGATAGGACTCGATGGAGACGTTGCTCCAGCGGTCGATCTCCTGGGCGAAGCGCTCGACGGCCTCGCGGACGCGGGCGAAGTCCGCGTCCTGCTCGGAGAGCTCGTCGAAGACCTCCTGCGCGTAGCCGCGCAGGGTGGAGAGGACCTCGTCGGGGAAGCGGCGCAGCTCCACGTCGGGGTACTCCTCGGCGATCTTGACGAGGTGGCGGGCGTTCTCCACCTCGAACTGGCCGAAGGACCAGAGGGTCGTCTCCGCGGCCGCCGCGCGCACGATCGTCTGGAGCTCCTTGGGGAGGCTGTCCCAGGCGGGCTTGAAGACCATGAACTCCGCGGTGGTGCCGGGCTCGTGCCAGCCGGGGTGGTAATAGTACTTCGCGATCTGGGGGAAGCCGAAGAGGTAGTCGTGATAGGGCCCCACCCACTCGGCGGCGTCGATGGTGCCCGTCTGCAGCGCGGTGAAGATCTCGCTCCCGGGGAGCAGGACGACGCTCACCCCCGCCTTCTCGTAGACCTTGCCGCCCAGGCCGGGGATGCGCATCTTCAGGCCCTGGAGGTCCTCGACGCTGTTGATCTCCTTGTTGAACCAGCCGCCCATCTGCATGCTCGTGGTGATGAGGGGGACGGGCACCAGGTTGAAGGGCTCGTAGATCTCCTCCCACAGCTCGAGTCCGCCGCCGACGTGGAGCCAGTCCATCATCTGGTCGAAGGTGAACCCGAAGGGAACGGCGGTGAAGAACTGCGCCGCGGGGACGATCCCGGCCCAGTAGTACGAGGCGGTGTTCGCCGCCTCGACTGTCCCGGAGGAGACGGCCTCAAAGCCCCCGAGGGGCGGGACGAGTTCGCCGCCGGCGAAGACCTGGATGTCAAGCGCCCCACCGGACATCTCCCGTACTAAATCCGCGAAGCGCTCCGCGCCCGTCTGGAGAATCGGGAAGTTCGGGGGCCAGCTGGTCACCATCCGCCAGCTGAACTGCGCGCCCTTGGCCCGGGGCGAGTAGCCCGGCGCCAAGGCGGTCGCCACCGCTCCGACCCCGGCCGCCTTAAGGAAGCTCCGCCGGGAGACGGCCTGCTCGCTCTTTTTCGTCATCTTGAACCTCCTTTGCGGGTGTAGTGGACTGCTCCTTTTCGTTTCGTTCGATTGTGCCCGCTCCGCTTCGGCTGTCCGATCACCTCCTCGGATCGAAGTATGGAATGAAGCGGACTAGCTTTAGCACAGGGAAAGGCTGCGTGTCAACCCCGCCCCCCGAGCGTCCCTCGGCGGTCACAGAATTTCACGGAATTTTCACCGCGGGGTCACCCACTTTCCACGCGGAGCGTGCTACCATCGTTCCCGTGCTACCATCGTTCCCACGTGAGGCCGTGTTGCTCGCAATACGTTCCGGGCTTTACACGGCGTTGATCTTTGTATATAATGGAACCCAAATCGATCGGGTGATATGCCCGTGACCCCGGGAGGTGCCCCGATGAAAAGAGGGACCGTCGTAGCGGCGCTGCTGGCGCTCGTCCTCGGCGGGCTGGCGATCGGCTCGACGAGCGGCGGGCTCAACCTTTCGGACTCCCAACGGATCCAGCTCGTCGAGCTGGCCCACCGGGTCCTCGCCGACGGGCTGCAGGCCCGGACGACGAGCGTCCGAGCTGCGGCCGCGTGGGCCCTGGGGCGGGTTTCCGAGCCCGCGGAGGACATCTCCCTGCTCCTCCGGGCGCTGCGGGAGGAGCGGGCCTGGTCCGTCAAGGCGGCCGCGGCCGCGGCGCTGGCCCGCCGGGGCGCGGCGGAGGCAGCCTATGACATCGCCGAGGCCCTCCGTCAGGCCCCCGATGAGCTCACCCGGAGGGCCTTTCGCGACGCGCTGATCGCCCTGGGCGCGCCCGCCGTCCCGGTGCTGGAGGACCTCCTGCGCGACCCGGAGGACGGGGTGCGCCGCGCGGCCGCGCTCGCCCTGGGGCGGATCGGCTCCCCCGAGGCGCTGCCCGCGCTCCTCGGGGCGCTCGACCCCCGCTACGAGGGCGCCTCTCGGGTGCGACACCAGGCCGCCCAAGCGCTGGGCGAGCTGGGGCTGCCGGAGGCGGTTCCGGCTCTGCTCGAGACCCTCGCCGCGGACCCCGAGGGGATCGTCCGCCAGGCGGCCATCGGGGCCCTGGGGCAAATCGGAGACCCCCGGGCGGCTCCCGCCCTGCGGGCCTCCCTGGAGATGGAGAAGGATATGCTGCTGCGGGCCGAGGCGGCCCTCGCCCTGGGCCGGCTCCGCGGGGACGACATGGAGAACACAAACGCCAGGGTCGAGGCCCTCCTCCAGGCGCTGCAGCGGGAGGAGGAGCCGCTGGTGCGCGCGGCGATCGCCCTGGGGTTGGGGGAGGCCCGACCGCGCGGGGCCGTCCCCGCGCTCGTCGCGCTCCTCCACGGGCGGGAGCCCGAGAGCGTGCGGCGCTCGGCTGCCTGGGCCCTGGCCCGGATTGCCACCCCGGAAGCTCGCAGCGCGCTCCGGGAAGCCCTTTCGGCCGACCCGGAGATCCGTCTGGCGGCCGCGTTCGCGCTCGGGGGCGCGGGCGACCCTGCCGCCGTCCCCGCCCTCCGAGGTGCGGCCCTCGACGACCCCGACCCGGAGGACCGCGCCCGCGCCGCGCAGCTCCTCGGCTCCTTGAGCGATCCGACGGCCGCGGAAGCGCTCGTGCAGCTTCTCCGGAGCGATCGTTACGCCTCCGTGCGGCGCGCCGCCGCCGAGGCCCTCGGCGCGCTCGGGGACGCCGACGCTGCGGCCGTGCCCCTCGCCCTTCCGGCCCTCGTCGCAGCGCTCGAGACGGATCGCGATCGGAGCGTGCGCGCGGCGGCTGCGGCGGCCCTGGGGGAGCTGGGGGACCCGCAGGCCGTCCCGGCCCTGAAGCGGGCCCTCGAGACCGTAGGTGCCGAGGCAGGGGCAGGGGCAGGGGAGGACTCCGCCCCCGTTCTGGAGGGGACGCTCGCGGGCGCGCTCGCCGAGGCGCTGGCCCGGCTGGGCTCGGCGTCGCTGCCCGCACTCGGGGAGCTTTTGGAGGCCGAGGGGGAGACGGCCCGCCGCGCGGCGGCCTACGGCCTCGAACGCCTCGCCCGGAGCGCGGCTTCGGCCGAACGGGACGGGGACGACCCCGACCTCGTCGCGGGCCTCTCGGAGTTGCTCCCACTCCTCCACGAGAAGCTCCTGGCGGAGCGCGTCGGCCTGGAGCAGATCAACGCAGCCGGCGCGCTGTGGGCGATCCTGCAGCTGTAGTGCAGAGTAGACCGGGCTTGGGCTTAAGCGACAGCGGCCGAGCCGATTCGATTTACAGGCGCCCCGCGGTCCGGCTATAATGCGGGGCCATGCTCATCGTCAACATCGGCCAGCTCGTCACCCCCCTCGGAGAGGCGGCCCGGGGTGGGGAGGCGATGCGCCGGCTCGAGGTCCTCGAGGACGCCTACATCAAGATCACCCGGGGGAGGATCGTCTCCGTCGGGCCGATGGCCGAGCTCCGGGGGCGCCTCCGCGAGGAGGTCTACGACGCCCGGCGCGGCCTCGTCCTCCCCGGCTTCGTGGACCCCCACACCCACGCGGTCTTTGCCGGGACCCGCGAGGACGAGTTCCTCGCCCGCTGCCTAGGGGAGCCCTACGGCAAGGGCATCCTCACCACCATGAAGCGGGTTCGCGCCGCCTCGGAGGAGGAGCTCTTCGCCTCGGCGCGGCGCTTCCTGGGGGAGATGCTCCGCCGCGGGACGACGACGGTGGAGGTCAAGAGCGGCTACGGGCTCGACACCGAGAGCGAGCTCAAGCTCCTGCGGGTCATCCGGCGGCTCGGGCGGGAGCTCCCCCAGGAGGTCGTCCCCACGTTCTTGGGGGCCCACGCGGTCCCCGACGGCGTCAAGAAGGGCGAGTACATCGAGGAGATCATCACGCGGATGATCCCCGAGGTGCGCCGCCGCAAGCTCGCGGAGTTCTGCGACGTCTTCTGCGAGGAGGGGTTTTTCGGTCGGACCGAGAGCCGCGAGATCCTGCGGGCCGCGCAGGGGGCGGGACTCCGGCTGAAGATCCACGCCGAGGAGCTGAGCAACACCCGCGGTGCGGAGCTGGCCGCGGAGCTGGGCGCCGTCTCCGCGGATCACCTGCTCCACATCTCCCCCCACGGCATCCGCAAGATGAAGGAGGCCGGGGTGGTGGCCGTGCTCCTGCCGGGGACGGCGTTTACGCTGGGCGAGCCCTTCGCCCCCGCCCGGGAGATGATCGACGCCGGGCTCCCCGTGGCCCTCGGGACGGACTTCAACCCCGGGACGTGCCTGATCCACTCCATGCCCCACGTGATCTCCCTGGCCGTCATGAAGATGCGCATGACCGCGGAGGAGGCGATCACCGCCGCGACCCTAAACGCCGCCGCGGCGGTGGGGAGGGCCCACGAGACGGGCACCCTCGAGGAGGGCAAGCGGGCGGACCTCGTCGTGTTCGACTACGAGAACTACCGGCAGCTGCCGTACTTCCTGGGGCACGACCCCGACCGGGTGCGGGCCGTCCTCTGCCGGGGCCGCTGGGCCTACGAGAACCCCCATCCCTGTCGCGATGGCGACGCACGCCCTCACGGTCACGGTTAAGGCCCACGCCAAGATCAACCTGGGGCTGCGGGTTCTTAACAAGCGCCCCGACGGCTACCACGAGGTCGACACCGTGCTGCAGGCCCTCGATCTTTATGACGTGCTCACCCTGGAGCCCCGCGCGTCCGGCGGGATCTCGTTGACGAGCCCGGGTCTGGACATCCCGGCGGACGAGAACCTCGCCTACAGGGCCGCCCGGCTGCTTGCGGAGCGCGTCGGGCTGCCCCGGGGGGTGCGGATCGCCCTCGAGAAGCGCATTCCCGTGGGAGCGGGCCTGGGCGGGGGCAGCAGCGACGCCGCGGCCGTCTTGCAGGGGCTCAACGCCCTGTTCGAGCTGGGGCTGGATCGGGAGGGGCTCCTTGCGCTGGCCTCCGAGCTGGGGAGCGATGTGCCCTTCTTTCTGGTGGGGGGGCGCTGCCGCGCGCGGGGGCGGGGGGAGCGCCTCGCGCCCGTCCCCGTCCCGGCCGCCGAGAGGGGAGCAACGTACGCGCTCCTCGTGCCCCCCTTCTCTCTAGGTGCCCGGGAGGTCTACGAGGCTTGGGATCGCCTCCTCCCCGCGACCCCGGACTCGCCGTACCCGAACGACTTGGAGGGGGCCGCGCTGGCGCTTCGCCCCGAGCTTCGGGAGTACCGGGCGTTTCTCGTGGGGTTCCGGCGGCCCTTTGGGTTGAGCGGCAGCGGGCCGACGTACTTCGTCGTCCTCCGCGGGGGGGAGGGACCGCGCTTCCGGGAGGTCGCTCAGCAAGCCCTCCCCGAGGCCCGGATCTTCCTTTGCCGCCCCGCGGACGCGGGGGCGGAGGTCGTCCCGCCCGCGCCACCCGGGGGCGAGATTGCGCCCGCTCCCGGGCTCGGGTAAGCTCATCCCGGGATGGCCACGGGCCTGGGCGAGCGGATCAAGAGCGGCATCTATCGCGTCGGGGTACCCCTGCTGGGGCTCCTGCTGAAGCCCCTCTTCCGCCTCCGGGTGGAGGGGCGGGAGAACGTCCCCCCCGGCCGAGGGGTTCTGTTGGTGGCCCGCCACCGCAGCTACTGGGACATCCCCCTGCTCTTGGCCGCCTTGGGGGGGCGCAACCGCATCCACTTCCTGGCGCGGCACACCCTCCTTCGGAACCCCTTCTTCTACCCGTTCGTGAAGTACTTCGCCATCCCGATCAACCGCGAGAACTTCGGGCGGGAGGACTTCCGCCGGGTGGTGCGGGCCCTGGAGCGCGAGCAGATCGTGGGGATCTTCCCCGAGGGGACGACCCTCCCGACGGACCGGGTGCGCATCGGGGTGATCAAGTTCGCCGAGCGCTCCGGGCGCCCCTTCCTCCCCGTGCGCCTCGAGACCGAGGGGCCGTATCCCCCCCGCTATCCCTTCGGGTTCCCGCGGGTGCGGGCCCTCATCGGGAAGCCCTTCTCCCTCCGGGAGCTGGAGGCGGAGCTTACGGGCACGGAGTCCCGCCGCGAGCGGTACGAGAAGCTGGCCCGCGCGCTCATGGAGCGCGTCGACCGCGTAGGGCAGGAGGAAAGGCCGAGACCGACCCCCTCCGCGGCGGGGTGAGGCTTCGCCCCTGCGATTGCACCCCTTGGGATCAGCTGCTATCATGGGTGGACGTCTCTGCGCCACGCGGCGGTTGTCCGCCGGAGCGACGGGACCGGCGCCGGGGAGCCCCCTTGCCCTTTTTGCCCAAAACCCGGGGAGCCCTCGGCGGGAGAAACCACGGACGGGAGTAGGTGGAATCTATGGCCGAGAGCCAGATGGAAGCCTTTTTCGAGGAAAAGGACGTTCAACTCTACAGCCGCGGGGATGTGCTTACCGGACGCGTGGTTCAAGTCACCGACAACATCATCCTCGTGGACATCGGATACAAGTCGGAAGCGCAACTCAAGCCCGAGGAGCTGGCCCCCTTCCGGCAGGAGCCCGTCAAGGTCGGCGATGAGCTGGAAGTCATCATCACCTACATCGACGAGGAGGAGGGGACGATCTTCGTCTCCGAGCGCCAGGCGGTCTACGCCAAGTCGATCGACGAGCTGGAGCGCAGCTACCGCCAAGGCGAGCCCGTGATGGGGATCATCGAGGACGTGGTCCCCGGCGCGGGGTACCACGTCAACCTCAAGGGCATTCGGGCCTTTCTCCCGGGATCGCATCTGGGGCCGGACCTGCCCGCCGACATCGAGGAGCTGCGCGGCCGGGAGGTCCCCTTCAAGATCCTGGAGCTCAACCGCCGGGAGAAGAACCTCGTCGTCTCCCACAAGGAGTACCTCAAGGATTTGGAGCGCCAGCGGGTGGAGGAGTTCTTCGCCCGCTTAGAGCCCGGCCAGATCGTCGAGGGCGAGGTCAAGAGCATCGTCGACTTCGGGCTCTTCGTGGACATCGGCGGCTTCGAGGGGCTGGTCCACCGCAGCGAGATCAGCTGGAAGGACCTCCCCGCCCCGCCCAACACCTACAAGGTGGGCGACAAGGTCAAGGTAAAGATCTTGGACATCGACCGCGAGAAGCGGCGCATCTCGCTCTCCATCAAGCAGACCCGCCCCGACCCCTGGGTGGGGCTCGCCGAGCGCTACCCCCCCGGCACCAAGCTCCAGGGCGAGGTCGTGGCCATCACGGACTTCGGGGCCTTCGTGCGCATCGAGGAGGACGTCGAGGGCCTGGTCCACGTCTCGGAGCTGTCGTGGGGCTTCCCCAGCAACCCGCGCGAGGTCGTCAAGGAGGGCGACGTCGTCGACGTGGTCGTCCTCGACGTCGACGAGGAACGCCGCCGCGTGTCGCTGAGCATGCGCCGCGCCCAGCCCGACCCCTGGGAGAACGTCGAGGAGAAGTACCCCGAGGGGTCCGTGGTGACGGGCAAGGTCACCAAGCTCATCGACTACGGGGCGTTTGTGCAGCTGGAGGAGGGCGTCGAGGCCCTGCTCCACATCTCCGAGATGAGCTGGGAGCGGGTCACCCACCCCAAGGAGGTCGTCAAAGAGGGCGACGAGGTCACCGTTAAAGTCATCAAGTGCGACGGGGCCAAGCGCAAGATCCGCCTCTCCCTGCGGGAGCTGCAGGAGGACCCCTGGGTCAAGTTCGTGGAGAACTACCCCATCGGCACCGTGATCGACGGCGTGATCACGGAGCTCAAGGACTTCGGCGCCTTCTGCAAGATCACCGACGAGATCGAGGGGCTCATCCACGTCTCGGAGATCGCCGACGAGCGGATCGAGAAGCCCTCCGACGTGCTGAAGGTGGGCGACGAGGTCAAGGCCCGCATCATCGGGATCAACGAGGAGAAGCGTCAGGTGCGCCTGTCGCTGCGCAACGTCGAGGGGCCGTACCAGCCGGAGCTGCACGAGCCCAAGCCCCGCCCGACGGAGCGGGAACGGGAGCGCCGCCCGCAGCCCGCGCCCGCGACCGTCTACGAGAGCGCCTCCGAGGACGAGGAGAGCGGCCACGAGGGGCTCACCTTACGAGAGCACCTCAAGCGCAAAGGGCTCGTGTAAGCCTTTGGGCGCTCTCGTGCCCAAAACAAAGGGCGCGCGTCGGGGTCGGGTGTCCGCCCGGGCACGGGTCTGGAGTGTATAAGAGCCTACGAGCGTGAAGTACGTCCTCTTTGCCCTGTCGGCCTATCTTTGGGGGTCGATCCCCTTTAGCTATCTCGTTGCCCGGGCCAAGGGCGTGGACCTAAAGCGGGTGGGCAGCGGCAACGTCGGGGCCACGAACGTCGCCCGCAGCGTGGGGCTCCCCTACGGGGTGCTCGCCTTCCTCCTAGATTGGGGAAAGGGGGTGCTGGCCGCCTGGCTGGCGCTCCGGTGGGGCCTTCCCGTGTGGCTTTCGGCCTTTGCGGTGGCGGGGCACAACTGGAGCCCCTTTATGGGCTTCAAAAGCGGCAAGGGCGTGGCCACCACCCTGGGCATCCTCGTTGTGCTCTCCTGGCCCGTCTTCCTGCTCACCCTCGGGGTGTGGGTGGGGCTGGCGGCCCTCACCCGCTACGTGTCCGTGGCGTCCGTGACGGCGCTGCTGCTCTCGCCCCTGTGGCTGTGGCTCTTCGGGGCTTCCGGGGAGGGCATCGGGCTCATGCTCGGCTTGGGGCTGTTGAGCGCCTTCCAGCACCGCGAGAACTTCCGCAGGCTCCTTCGGGGGGAGGAGCACCGGCTGGGGGAGAAGTCGAGGGCAAGGACAAAATAGGGGGAAGAGCAGGGGAAGCGGGCTCACCACCGCAGCACCACGGCCCCATAGGTGACCCCGGCGCCGAAGGCGTTTAACACTACGACATCCCCGGGCTTAATGCGCCCGTCGGCTTGGGCTTCCACGAGCGCGATGGGGATGGAGGCCGTCGAGGTGTTCCCGTAGCGCTCGATGTTCACGATGATCTTCTCCATCGGGATCCCGAAGCGCTCGGCGAACGCCTTCAGGATGCGGTAGTTCGCCTGATGGGGCACCACCCAATCGACGTCCTCTTTGGTGAGGCCCGCCTCCTCCAGGGCGCGTTGGGTGGTCCGCTCCATCATCAAGACGGCGCTCTTGAAGACCCCGCCGCCCTCCATCTTCAAGAAGTGCATCCGCCGCTCGAGGGTCTGGGGGCTCGCGGGGTACTTGATGCCGCCGCCCTCCATGCGCAGCAGGTGCCACTGGGAGCTGTCCCCCGACAGGCACGAGGCCAAGATCCCCCGTCCGTCGGGCATCGGGCGCACCACCGCCGCGCCCGCCCCGTCCCCGAAGAGCACGCACGTCGAGCGGTCCTGCCAGTCCGTAAAGCGCGACAGGGCCTCCAGCCCCACCACCAGCACGTTCTCGTGGCGGCCCGCTTTGATTAACCCCTCGGCCACCGTGAGCCCGTAGACGAACCCCGTACACCCCGCGATGAGGTCGAAGAACGGAAGGTCCTTTCCGATCTTGAGGCCCTCACATATAAAGGGCGACGAGCCCGGGATGGGCATCTGCGGGAGGTTGGTGGCCGTGATGACGAAGTCGATATCCCGGGGTGAAAGGCCCGCTTGGTCGAGGGCCTGGCGGGCGGCCCGGACGGCCAGCTCCACGGGGTCCTCGCCCTTCTGGAGGATGCGCCGCTCGCGAATCCCCGTGCGCGAGACGATCCACTCGTCGGAGGTGTCGACGATCTCCTCCAAGTCCCTGTTGGTGATCACCAGGTCGGGCACCGCGGCGCCGATCCCGGCGATCCCCGGTCGCGGTTGCTCTTGCGGGTTCGAGCGTCGGTTCACCTTAGGCCGTCACTTCCTTCGTCTTGGGGGCGGCGACGGGGAGGTAGCGGGCGATCCCCCGCTCGATCTTCTCCACCAGACCGTGGCGGACGGACTCGACCGCTACTCGTACGGCGTTCTTGATCGCCTCGGCGTCGGAGTTCCCGTGGGCGATGATCACCACGCCCCGCACCCCCAAGAGGGGCGCGCCCCCGTAGCGGGCGGCGCTCAGGCTCCGCTTGAAGTTCTTGAGCGCGGGGATCAGGATGAAGGCCCCCAGGCGCGCGAGCCAGTCCCTCTCGATCGCCTTCTTTAAGAGCTCCACGGTGGCGGCGGCCCCGCCCTCGTAGGACTTCAGCAGGACGTTGCCCACGAACCCGTCGCAGACCACCACGTCGACCGCGCCCTGCAGGATTTGGTGGGCCTCCACGTTGCCCACGAAGTGGGGAAGCTCCTCCAAAAGAAAAAAGGTCTTGAGCGCCAGCTCGTTCCCCTTGCGCCGCTCGCTCCCGATGTTGAGGAGCCCCACCCGCGGCTCCTCCACCCCTAGGATCTCGTGGGCGTAGACGGAGCCCATCACCGCGAACTGCTTGAGGTTCTCGGGGCTGCAGTCGACGTTGGCCCCCACGTCGATTACGAGCACATTGCGCCCTTGAACCGTGGGAAGAATGGCGGCGATGCCGGGGCGGTCGATGCCGCGGATGCGGCCCAGTCGCAGCAGCGCCGCGGCCATGACGGCGCCGGTGTTGGCGGGGCTCACGAAGGCGTCGGCCTCGCCGCGCTTTACGGCCTCGATGCCCTTGACGAGGGAGCTCTCCTTCTTGCGGCGGACCGCGTCGGCGGGGGCGTCCTCCATGGTGACGACCTCGGGGGCGTGGAGGACCTCGGGATGGAGGCGGCGGAGCTTCGTCTTGCTGGGGTGGCGGACCCGCTCCTTGAGGGTGGGGTGGATCTCGCGCTCGATGCGGTCGCGGTCGCCTGCGAGGACCAGGTCGAGGTCAAACTCCTCCAGGGCGAGCAGCCCTCCGGCGATCACCTCGGCCGGACCGCGGTCGCCCCCCTGGGTGTCCAAAACGACTTTCGGGCGTCTCCTCTGCATGCGGGTGAGCTCCTCCCGGGAGTGAGCTGGTGCCGAGGGGGGGATTCGAACCCCCACGGGATTACCCCACACGCCCCTCAAACGTGCGCGTCTGCCGATTCCGCCACCTCGGCCCGATTCCATGCCCCTGTGGGCGTAAAGGATGGTATCGCGACCCGCCCCGCTTGTCAAGGGGGGTGCTTGCAAACGGAGCCCGGAAGGGAGTATGATCGGACGGAGCTTCCTATGGACTTCACGTGGGCAGAGCCCTTCATCCAAGAGCTGCGATCCCTGGGGTTTGACGAGGCGTGCGAGCGGGCCGTTCGCACCCTGCGGGAGCGGGTGCCCCACTACAGCTGGGTGGGCATCTACCTCCTGGAGGGCGAGGAGCTGGTCCTCGGCCCCTGGGACGGCCCCGCGGCCACGGAGCACGTCCGCATCCCCGTGGGAAAGGGGATCTGCGGGCTGGCCGCCCGGGAGAAGCGGACCGTCATCGTGGACGACGTAAACCAAGACCCCCGGTACCTGGCCTGCTTCCCCAGCACGCGCTCCGAGATCGTGGTCCCCCTTATGACCCCGCAGGGCCGGGTGCTGGGGGAGATCGACATCGACAGCGACGAGCCCGCGGCCTTCGGCCCCGACGACCAAAAGCTTTTGGAGAAAATCGCCGAAACACTAGCCCAAATCTGGGAGAGGGAACGATCATGAGCCCAAGAGCCAAGTCCTCCAACAAGACGTCGAGGACAAAAAAGACGACGAAGACGAAGGCGAAGACGACGAAGAAGACGACGACGAAGGCGCAAGAGGAAGCTCAAGCGCAAGCCCAAGCCCAAGAGCAATCCCCCCAAGGGCAGGCGCAGCCCCGCCCGAGCGAGGCCCCGCGCTCGGGCTCCGGTGACCGCTTCGTGCTCGACACGAGCGTCATCGTGGACGGGCGGATCACCGAGGAGGTCCGCCAGGGGCGCTTCCAGGGGGCGACCTTCATCGTCCCGGAGGTCGTGCTCGCGGAGCTGGAGGCCCAGGCGGAGCGCGGCCAGGAGACGGGGTTCGCCGGGCTCAACGAGCTCAAGAACCTCCAAGCCCTGAGCTGGGAGGGGACGATCTCCGTCGAGATCGTGGGGGAGCGGCCCCGCGGGGACATCCTGCGCCTCCACGAGACGGGGGAGATCGACTCGCTGATCCGCCGCACCGCGGAGGAGGAGAACGCCACCCTGGTGACCAGCGACCGGGTGCAGTACCTCTCGTGCGAGGCCCGCGGCACCCCCGTGCTCTTCTTCGAGAGCCCCGCGGCCTACGACCTCTCCGCATTGAGAATTATGCAGTACTTCGACGAGCAGACGATGTCCGTGCACCTGCGGGCCCACACCCGTCCGAAGGCGAAGCGGGGGACCCCCGGCGGCATGGAGATCGTCCCCCTCGACGATAAACCCCTCCAGGAGCGCGAGATCGACGTGATGGCTCGGGAGATCGTCGAGGCGGCCGAGCAGCACCCCGAGGGCTTCATCGAGATGGACTCGGGGGGCTCCACGGTCGTGCAGCTGGGCAACATGCGCATCGCCATCGCCCGGCCCCCCTTCTCCGACGCGCTGGAGATCACCGTGGTGCGCCCCGTCGCCCGCACCAAGCTCGACGACTACGCCTACGCCGACCTCCTCAAGGAGCGCTTAAGCCAGCGCTACCGGGGCGTGCTCGTCTCGGGGGCGCCCGGAGCGGGCAAGTCCACGTTCGTTCAAGCCATCGCTGACTATCTAGAAGAAGCGGGCTGGGTCATCAAGACGATGGAAAAGCCCCGGGATCTGGTCGTAAGCGACGAGATCACCCAGTATACGGCCCTCGAGGGGAGCATGGAGAACACCGCCGACGTGCTGCTCCTGGTGCGCCCCGATTACACCATCTTCGACGAGATGCGGCGCACCGAGGACTTCCAGGTGTTCGCGGACATGCGCCTGGCGGGCGTGGGGATGGTGGGGGTGGTCCACGCCACCCGGGGGATCGACGCCCTGCAGCGCCTGATCGGGCGCGTCGAGCTGGGGATGATCCCCCAGGTCGTCGACACCGTGGTCTTCATCGACGAGGGGGACGTGCGGCAGATCTACGAGATCGAGTTCACCGTTAAAGTGCCCACGGGGATGGGCGACACCGACCTGGCGCGGCCGGTCATCGAGGTGCGGGACTACGAGAGCAAGCAGCTGGCGTTCGAGATCTACAGCTTCGGCGAGCAGGTGGTGGTGATGCCCATCGGCGAGGTGGTGGCCGAAAAGCCCGTCTGGAAGCTGGCGGAGCGGACGTTGGAGTACGAGCTGGGCCGCATCCTAAGGGGCCACGTGGCCGTGCAGGTCAAGTCGGACAACCGGGCCGTCCTCTACGTGGAGGAGGACCGCATCCCCGCGGTGCTGGGCAAGGGCGGGAGCAACATCCGCGAGCTGGAGAAGCGGGTGGGCATAGGGCTGGAGGTGCGCTCGTTCGACGAGCTGGACCTCACCGCGGGGCGGGACCTCGACGTGGTCGTGACGGACCGCCACGTGATTTTGGACCTGGACCCCCGGCTCCGGGGCAAGACGATCGAGATCACCGTGGACGGGGAGCCCGTGTTTCTGGGGTCGGTCTCCCGCTCGGGGAGCATCAAACTAAGAAGGGGCACCGAACCCGCCGAGCGCATCTACGAAGCCTACCAGCAGGGCCGCCCCATCCGCGCCCGCAGGGCGGGGTAGCCGGGCCGACCCTCGCCCGCAGCTCATTCCCCTTCTTCCCCGTTCCCCCTTTGCGCCCGCCCCTGCGGTTGCTCGGGTTCGGACAGGCGCACCCAGGTGCGCTGGCCCCGCTTGGGCACGACGTCCACGGGCTCCTCAAACTTCCGGGCATCGCGCAGCTCCCAGGCCCAGAGCTTTTGGCCTCGAGCGTACTCCTTGAGCAGCTTCTCGTCGGCCAGGTGCTTGTCCGGGTGCTCCCTCAGCTCCTCGGGCGTGAACGGCCCCTTCGAGCCGTGGATCTCGACGGTGCCGATGAGCTTGTCCCCGCTCAGGATGCCCACCCGCCCCCGGACGCTCGTGGGGTAGCGCCGGATCTCCCAGCGCTTCTTCCCCTCGACGATGTAGGTCGCGTAGGGCTCCCAGACGCGGAAGGCCCGCTCCGGCAGCTCCTTCTCCCGGAGCAGCGTCCCGTAGCCCACGAGATACACCTCGTCGGGCTCGAGCGCGTCCAGCACCTCGCGGCGGTGGGTGACGAGCACCAGCGTCAGGGCCTTCTCGCGGGCGAGCTGGGACATCCGCCGGGCCACCCGCACCGCCGTCGTCGGGTCCAAATGCGCGGCAAATTCATCGATCAGCACGACGTTGGGCCGGTGCGCCAGGAGATACGCCAGCTTGGCCCGCTCCTTCTGCCCCGTCGACAGCTCGCGGAACGGCGCTCGATACAGCACCGCGTCGGAGATGCCCGCGTAGTTCAAGATTTCCACAGCTAGGGCCTCGTCGCCCGTGACGCGGAAGAGAGCCTCCGCGATGGGCTGGTCGCCGAAGTCGGGCTCGTGCTCGCCGGGCAGGTAAATTTGAACTCGAGCGTTGGTGGGCAGCCGGGCTTCCCCCTCGTCGGGGCGGTACATCGGGTCGTCGAGCCCCGCCAGCAGCCCGTACAGGACGCGCAGCAGCGTCGTCTTGCCCGCGCCGGAGGCGCCCAGCACGGCCACGACCCCGCCCGGCGGGACCTCGATCGTGGCGTGCCGCAGCACGAACTTCTGGATGACCCGCTGGCGCACCCCGAACGCCTCGAGCATTCGCCGCACGGGCTCCGAGAGATTCTCAAGGGTCAGCGTGTTCGTGTACGCCTTGGTAAAGTTTTTTATCACGATGGGGGCGTCCAGCCGCTCGACGGGCGCAAACCGGGGCCGGTAGAGCCGCCCGCCGTGCTCTTTGGCCACGGGATCGCCCTCTAAAAAGCGCTCGATGTGGGCGCGCGCCCGCTTCGTGAGGGGGTAGTAAAGCACGGGCCGCCCGCTCCCCGTGTCCCACAGATACACAAAGCCCGCCTTCTCCAGGAAGGGGTTGTAGCGGGCCATCAGGGCGATCGTCTCGACGGCCTGCTTGGCGACCCGCATCTCGGGGACGGCTCGGCGGCGGACCCAGTCGAGCAGGGCGCGGACGGCCAGCTGCCCCAGCCCGTCCACCCGGTAGTCGGGGTGGACCACGGCGCGGGCCAGCCGCGAGACGGGCGACCTCGCTGTCTTGAGCGCCTCCTCCTGGAGCGCCCACCAGTCCTTGGGCTTCTTCGTGTCCGTGGCCTCGGCGCCGAGGGCCTCGGGGTGGAACGGGTGGGCGAACCAGCCCTTGGGGAAGACCCGCTCGCGGATGCGCCTCTCCACGGAGCCGTCGGGAAGACGACGGTTCATGAGGGGCACGGGCGGGTCCACCCGCACGTAGCCGACGTAGTGGGGCTCGTAGGGCTCGCGATCGAGCAGCTCCAGCACCAGGAAGCGCGAGGCCCGCGTGGCGCTCTTGAGGTCGTGAAAGCGCATCTCGGCCCCGCACCGGGGGCAGCGGGGCTTCGCGTTCGCTTCTTCGTAGAGGTCGCAGTTCTCGCAGTGCCAGTCTGCTAAAATTTCTTCATCGGACGCGTAGTGGTACTGCTCCAGCTCGACGATCGCCTCGTAGTCGCGCTCGTAGCGGGCCTCGCGCGCCCGGACGCGATAGCGATATAGGGGCCGGTCCGTGAGCGGCGAGCGGCGCTCCTGCACGAAGCCCTTGGCGTAAAGGGGCCAGATCTCGAGCCGCCCCTTGCGCAGCGCGTAGCCCTCGAAGCCGGGGCGCCCCTCGCTTCCGCCCTCGTCGAGGAGCTCCAGCTCGAGCGTCTCGCCCTCGGTCAGCCACTGGGCGACCGAGCCGGTCATGGGCAGCTCCCACTCGCGCCCCTCCCCCCGCTCGTCGCGTACCACGACGAAGCCCAAATATCGATAGCCGGAGCGGGGGATTCGCGTCCCCGCAACGGTCACGGTTCGTCGAGATCGTTGAGCTCCCGAGGGCATGACGGCGGTATTATAGCTTTTCGCCCGTGGTGCGGGCGGGGGACCCCTCCCCTTGACGGGAGGGGTTTCATCGGGTTCAATAATAGACCGCGCAGGACATTCCATCCCCCCTACGGATGACGCCCAAAGGAAGAAAAGGGAACGAAAGAAGAAAAGAGGAGAGGGAGTTCCATCATGGCGAAGAGGAAGTCCAAGCAGTCGAAACAGCCGCAGACAACCCAGCGGAGGACGGGCTCACGGCGGGAGCCGGGGAGCGCGCAGATGCGCTGGCTCGTCCCCACCCTGGCCGGGCTGACCGGGCTCGTGATCGTTTTGGTGGTCGTGTCGCTGCTCGGCTCGAGAGGCAGCGACTCCGCCGCGGACGTGGAGCTGCCCCCCCTGCCGGAGCGCGGGGACCCCGCGCTCCTGGAGGACGTCGAGGTCTACGCCTCCGAGGGCCAGATCCACGTGGCGCCCGGTTCGCCCGTCTCCTACGCGACGATGCCCCCCACCTCGGGCAGCCACTACGCCCGCGCCACCGCGGCGGGGTTCTACTCCCGGACTCCCCCCTTGGGGAGCCTGGTCCACAGCCTCGAGCACGGCGCGGTCATCATCTACTACGACCCGGAGCGCCTGGCCCAGGACAAGGAAGCCGAGGAGCACCTGCGGACGCTGGCCCGGGGGTATCGCTCCACCTGGATGAGCGTCATCGTGGCGCCGAAGCCCGAGCCCGACTCGGACCCCGACTCCCCCTACATCCTCACGGCCTGGACGGTGATGCTCCGCCTGGCGGAGTACGACCCCGCGCGGGTCGAGGCGTTCTTGGCCGAGTACCTGGGCCGCGGGCCGGAGAACCGCGTGCGCTAACCCCTCGCCCCGACGTTGCACCCGCCCGCCCCCCGAGCGCACAATAGGAGCGCCATGGGCCTGCGAAGGCGGATGCGGATCGTCTCGCTCCTCCCGAGCGCGACGGAGATCGTCTGCGCGCTGGGGCTGCGCGAGCAGCTCGTGGGGATCTCCCACGACTGCGACTGGCCCCCGGATCTGGCCCGCGCGGTCCCCGTCCTCACCGACGCCGCCGTCCACGAGGGGATGAGCAGCGCCGAGATCGACCAAACCGTCAAGGAGCTGACTCACCGGGGACTCAGCATCTATCATCTCGACTCGGAGAAGCTTCGGCAGCTTCAACCCGATCTCATTCTGACCCAGGAACTCTGCGAGGTGTGTGCGCCCTCCTTCGCGGACGTGCACGAGACCGTCAAGGTCTTAGACGCCGAGCCCCGCATCCTCTCGTTGGAGCCGACGACCCTCTCCGAGATCCTGGAGACGATCCGCGCGGTGGGCGAGGCCACCGGCACCCGAGAGCGGGCGGAGGAGCTTGTCATGGAGCTTCAGAAGAGGATCGAGCGGGTCGGAGCGCGGACGGAGGCCCTCGAGCGCTGCCCGCGGGTGCTGGCGCTCGAGTGGCTCGAGCCCCTGTACGTGGCGGGCCACTGGGTCCCGGAGATGATCGAGCGGGCGGGCGGGGAACCCTTAAGCCCGCCGGGGGAGCCCTCCTACGAGATCACCTGGGAGGACGTGGAGGTCTTCGACCCGGAAGTGATTGTGCTTATGCCCTGCGGCTTCTCCCCCGAGCGGGCCCTCTCGGAGCTCGACGTGCTCTGGGAGTACGAGAACTGGGAGGAGCTGCGGGCGGTGAAGGACGGGGAAGTGTATCTGGTCCACGGCTCCTACTACTTCAACCGCCCGGGGCCGCGGGTCGTGGTGGGTGTAGAAATTTTGGCGAAGATCCTCCACCCGGAGCTCTTCCCCGACGTGGAGGTCCCCGAGGACGCGGTCTTGCGGGTGGACGAGACGCTCATTTCGCGAGCGGGGCTCGAGCCGGAAGGGGCGAATGGGAAGCCCACGGAAGCAACGAGGGGAGCGCGCTAAATTGAAGATCTACACCAAGACGGGCGACCGGGGGGAGACGGGGCTCTTGGGGAGCGGGCGGGTGAGCAAGGCTTCCCCCCGCATCGAGGCGTACGGCACCGTGGACGAGCTGAACGCCGTGCTGGGGGTGGCCGCCGCGGAGCTGGAGGACGACCCCGAGGTCCGAGAGGCCATCGAGCGGATTCAGAACGACCTCCACACGGTCTGTGCGGATCTCGCCGCACCGGATCTTGACGATGCGAGGGTTCCGAGAATCCGAGCCCAACACACGGAGGCGCTGGAGCGGCTCTGCGACCGGCTGGAGGAGGAGCTACCGCCGCTTACGCAGTTCGTGCTCCCGGGGGGGACGCGGGCGGGGGCGGCGCTCCACTGGGCGCGGACCGTCTGCCGTCGGGCGGAGCGCCGGGTCGTCTCCCTCCGGGAGTCCGAGAAGGATCGGGTGAACCCCGAGGTCGTGCGCTACCTAAACCGCCTCTCGGACCTGCTCTTTCTGCTGGCCCGGTGGGCCAATCACCGCGCGGGTGCCGAGGAGAAGCATCCCCGCTATACTTCCTCCTAGCGAGGAGGAGCACATGCTTAGCAAGTACATTCAAGCGGCCATGGAGCGCGCGCATTATGAGATCCTGGAGGACGGGACGTACTACGGGGAGATCCCCGAGTGTCGCGGAGTTTGGGCCACGGCAGAGACCCTCGAAGCCTGCCGCAGGGAGCTTCAAGAGGTTCTGGAGGAGTGGCTGATCCTCAAGATTCGGGACGGGGACCCCCTCCCCGCCCTTGAGGACGTTCGCCTCGAAGTGAAAGCCTAGATGCTTAAGCCCGTCTCCCGTCGGGAGCTGATCCGCAAGCTGAGGGCTTTGGGATTTGAAGGCCCCTTCTCGGGAGGGAAGCATGCCTTCATGAAGAAAGGCCCTTTGAAGCTGCACATCCCCAATCCTCACCAAGAGGACATCTCCGTGGGGCTCCTCAAGCGTCTGCTGCGGCAAGCC
>JALUUA010000274.1 GCA_027021605.1 Candidatus Bipolaricaulota bacterium
ATCCGGATCTATGCCAGAGCCCCTGGGGGTTATCTCCGTTTTAGGGTGGCGTCGAGGTAGGCGCGGATGGCCTCGCGGACCTCGGGGGAGCTCCAGACGGCCAGCGTCTCCGCCTCGTCGTCCGACTCCCGGGCCTCCCGGAGGGGGCGGCGCAGCTGCCGCCGGGTGATGCGGTAGGTGGCGGGGGGGACGCGGCCGAACTGCTCGGCCCGGGCTCGGGCCCGCTCGAGGAGCCGCTCCGGCTCGACGAGCTCGTCCACCAGCCCCGCAGAAAGGGCCTCCTCGGCGGAGAGGAGGTCCCCCTGCAGCACGAGGCGCCGCAGGGTGGGCGCGGGCACGGCGGAGCTTACGATCGCCCAGGCCAGCCCCGGAAGCGGCACCCCCACGCGCAGCTCCGGGATCCCCACCTTGCCCTCGCCGCGGGCCATCACGCGCCAGTCGCAGGCACAGGCGAGGAGGAACCCTCCCGCGATCGCGTGCCCGTTGATCGCCGCGACCACGGGCTGGGGGTGCTCCGCGATCGCGAGGAGCGCGTCGCGGAAGGCTTTCATAAACGGTTCCAAATAGTCGGGACCGCCCTCTAAGATGCGAAAGAGATCGACGCCGGCGGAGAAGCTGCGGCCCGAGCCGGTAAACACCACGGCCCGGGTCTCGGCCTCGTCTTGCAGCTGTTGAAAGAGCCCGTGCAGCTCCTGCAGGAGCTCGAGGTCCAGGGCGTTCACCTTGCCGTGCTCCACGCGCACGATGGCGACGGATCCTTGGCGTTCTCGTTGGATCAAGGTCCCCTCCTTTGCGGGGAGTATACCGGCAGCGCTCGGGCGGGGCAATGGGGGCCCTCTTTGCTCTTTGCTCTTTTTTGCTCCTCTAGACACCATTGAGATACTGCCCTCAGAAAGCCCCTCTTTGGGGCCCGGATGCGCGCAGGCACCCCCGACCTTGACAAACCCGGTAGCCCGTGGTATAGTGGGCCCACTCTCATCGCTGGAGGAAGCGATCGGTCTTTGAGAAGTGGATAGGATGGCATAGCGCAAGCGGGCATCCGGAATTTCCGAGAGAGTATGATCCCGGCTCAGGATGAACGCTCGCGGCGCGCTTAACACATGCAAGTCGTGCGCGAAAGGCCGCCCAATCGCCCCTTCGGGGGCGTGCGGGGGGCCGAGTAGAGCGGCGGACGGGTGAGTAACACGTACCTGACCTACCCCCGCGTGGGGGATAACCCTCCGAAAGGGGGGCTAATACCCCATACCCCCTCCCGACCGCGGTCGGGAGGGGAAAGGCGCTCTCGGGCGTCGCGCGGGGAGGGGGGTGCGGCCTATCAGCTCGACGGTGGGGTAACGGCCCACCGTGGCGAAGACGGGTAGCCGGCCTGAGAGGGTGGTCGGCCACATGGG
>JALUUA010000275.1 GCA_027021605.1 Candidatus Bipolaricaulota bacterium
CACCCGCCGCGCGGAGGAGACGATCCGCCGCGAGATCCTCCGGCGGCGCCGCCAGGTCCTCTACGAGCGCTACAAGTCCCGCATCGGCGAGATCCTCAACGGCAGCGTCCACCGCTTCGAGGGGCGGAACGTCTGGCTCAACCTGGGCAAGGCCGAGGCGCTCCTCCCCGCCGACGAGCGGATCCCCGGCGAGCACTACCGCCCCGGCCAGACCCTGCGGGCCTACCTCTACCGCGTGGAGGAGACCCAGGGGGACCCCCGCATCCTGGTCTCGCGGGCCCATCCGGGGTTTGTGCGCAAGCTGCTGGAGCTGGAGGTCCCCGAGATCGAGAGCGGGCTCATCGAGGTCGTGGAGGTGGCCCGCGAGCCGGGGGTGCGCACCAAGGTGGCCGTGCGCGCCCTCGTCCCCGAGCTGGACCCCGTGGGAACGTGCGTCGGCTCCTCGGGCGCGCGGGTCCGGGAGGTCGTCAAGGAGCTCTCCGGCGAGAAGGTCGACATCATCCGCTGGAGCGACGACGTGCGCGAATTGATCAAAAACAGCCTGGAGCCCGCCCGGGTGCTGGAGATCGAGCTGGACGAGGAGAACAAAAGGGCCGTGGTGCTGGTCCCCGACAGCGAGCTGAGCCTGGCCATCGGCAAGGGCGGCCAGAACGTGCGCCTCACGGCCAAGCTCACGGGCTACGACATCGACATCACCAGCCCCGAGGAGCGGGAGCGGGCTGCGGCCGCCTCGGACGCCGAACCCGAGCGCGCGGAGGAGAGGGCCGAGGTAGCCGAGTCCGCGGAGGGCTAGCCCCCGCGCGGTCCGCCCGTCGGCCAACTCCGACCCGCTTTTTCGTTTCGTACACTCCCACGCAGAAGGGCAGGGGGCATGCGGCAACGGTTCCTCTACGGGCTTTATCGGCTGAACCGCAAAGCTCCCGGGGCCGTTCTCCTCCTCGTGCTGCTCCTGGCGGGGTGGGCCGGCTCCTCCCTCCAAGGGCTTCGGGTAGACAGCTCCTTCGAGCGCCTCCTGCCCGCGGAGGACCCCGTCCTGGCGAAGTTCGCCCGCTACGGCGAGGCCCTCCGCCAGACGGAGAAGATCACCGTCTTACTCAAGCTCTCCACCGCCCCGCCCTCCCCGGGCGAGGGGGTGGCCCGGCTCCTGGAGGCCGCCCAGCGCCTCGCGGACGCTCTGCGACAGAACCCGGAGATCGTCTCCGTGAGCTACCGGCGCGGGGAGCCGGAGCTGCCCACCCTGCCCATCAACCTCCTCTCGCTGAGCGAGGAGAGCCTCCAGACCCTCCGGAAGACCCTCGAGCAACTCCAAGAGGACGCGGAGGGGTCCCCCGCCGCGGGGCTGCCGGAGGAGCCCCTCCCCGAGGTGTACGCCCGCATTCGGACAG
>JALUUA010000276.1 GCA_027021605.1 Candidatus Bipolaricaulota bacterium
GCCGGCGCCGGAACCGGAGTCCGGGCCGGAGGGGGGATCGTCCGCCGCGCCGGCTCCGGCCTCGGGGCCGATCTGCCGCACCCCCAGCCACCCGGGGCACCTGGGGCAGGCCGGGGCGCTCCACTGCGGAACCTGCGGCGCAACGCTCCCTTCGGAGCGTCCCCTCCCGCCGGTTGCGACCCCGGCGCTCCGCGGAAGCCCCGGGGCATCCCTCCGCGACGTCGCGGGTCCCCCTTCCCTGCCCTGGCGCCCCCCTCCCTAACTCCCATCCTCCTCTCTGTTTTATCTGTCGTCTTGATCTCAGATTTGATTTCGATTTCGGGGTTCGACCGGAATCCCCTTCCGGGGAGCCCCCCGGGGTTCCCCGCGCCAAGGCCGCTGACCGGAAGGAAGGAACGAACGGGCGAACGAAAGCAAGCGAGTGCGCGAGTAAGCAAGCAAGGGAGGGATCGCTGTGTCCAAGTTCTGGGCTTTCTTGTTGGTCGTCGGGATCGCTGCAGGAGCGTACGGGCTGTACACCCTGTGGGGAGGGAAGTCGCCTGCCTCCGCCCTCGTCGCCGGGGGAGGAGCGGGGTCGGGGTCGGAGTCGGAGCCCGTGGGGGACGGCCTTCCCAGGGTCGTCGTGGCGCCCCGGGTGCGCGACCTGGGGGAGGTGAGCGTACAGGGAGGGACGATCACCACGCTCTTCTTCGTGAGGAACGCGGGTGAGGGGAAGCTGGTCATCACGGACATGGAGACCTCGTGCATGTGCACGGAGGCGGCGCTCATCATGGACGGCGTGGAGGGTCCGAGGCTGGGGATGCGCGGGCACGGGCCGCGGCCCGTCTGGTCCGCGGAGCTGGCCCCCGGCCAGGAGGCCACCCTCAAGGTCTACTACGACCCCACCGTGCACGAGGAGCTGCGCGGTCCCGTGACGCGCGTGGTGCGCATCCACACCAACGACCCCGAGCGGCCGTACGTGGACATCGTGCTCGATCTCATCCAGACGGACTGACGGATTGAGACGAAAATCGCGAGACGAGAAGAAGAACGAAGACGAAAGGAAAGGGGTTTTCCATGAACACCGAAGGTGAACGGACCCACGTCTCCGGATCCCCGCCTCCCGCGCGGGAGCCGCAGCGGGAGCGGGGAGGGAGGGCAAAGGGGCTGTTGTCGGGCGCGCTGGCGCTGGCGCTGGCCCTGCTCGCCGTGGGGGCCTACGGCTACCTGCGCGCGGGGGTGCAGGCGCCGCCCCGGATCGAGGTGACCCCCGTGGCCCTGGACTTCGGCGAGATCCTCCCCACGGAGAAGGCGACGGTGGAGTACACCGTCAAGAACGGGGGCGGAAGCCCGCTGGAGATCCTGCGGGTGAGCACCTCGTGCGGCTGTACCACCGCCGA
>JALUUA010000277.1 GCA_027021605.1 Candidatus Bipolaricaulota bacterium
GTCCTTGTAGCCCGCCTCGCCCCGCACCCGCTGATCGCCCCCCGAGCAGAAGGCCCACTTCCCGTCTTGAGCGGGACCGTTGCCCGTAAGCAGCACGACCCCGATGCGGGGGTCGTCCCAGGCGTCATTGAATGCCTCGATCATCTCTTGGATGGTCTGGGGCCGGAAGGCGTTCCGCACTTCGGGCCGGTTGAACGCGATCCGCGCGATCCCCTCGTCCTTGGCCTTGTGGTACGTGATGTCCTCGTAGGGCTTGACCTCCACCCACTCCGTTCCCGGCTTCATCGTCCGAACGTCCATCGCATCCCTCCTCGCTGCTCACTGCTCAGCCTTCACGTTTCAGCGCTTCCCCGACGGTTTGTAGGATCTCCCGACGGATTCGCTCGTGACGCTCGGCGTCCGTGCGCACCTCGAGCACGACGGCTCCTTCGTCGTCGAGGGCCTCCCCTACGGCAGAGAGCAGAGCCCCTCGGCAGGGCTCGACCCTCTTAAAGTGCGCTCCATAGGCGCGGACGATCGGCTCAAAGTCGAGGCCGTGGGGCGTGACGAACAGCTCCCGGAAGGGGGGCTCATAGCGGGCGATGGGCAAACGGTGAAAGATCCCGCCGCCGTCGTTGTTCAGTATCACCATGACGGCCTTCACGCCGCAGCGCTTGAGCGCCAGGAGCCCGTTCAGATCGTGATAGAAAGCGAGATCCCCTGTCACCAGCACCGTGGGCTGACAAACGGCGGCCACCCCTAGCGCCGTGGAGACCGTCCCGTCGATGCCGCTGGCCCCCCGATTGGCGAACACCCGCAAGCCCTTCGGCAGGGGCGTGACGAACGGATCGAGGTGGCGCACGGGCAGGCTGCTCGCGACCACCAGTGCCGCCCCCTCGGGGAGCGCTTCCACGACCTCCCGCAGCGCGTAGCCCTCGAAGAACGCCCGCTCGGCGGCTGCATTCACGGCTTCCCGGGCGACCTGTTCGGCGCGCTGCCAACCCTCGAGCCAGCCCCTGTCGGGAGCCCTCGACTGTTGCCTGAGTCTTTGCGTGGCCCGTCGGCAGACTTCCGCGGGGGCCACGATAAAGAAGTCGCTTAGCGTGTGCGTCGCGTCCTCCCAGACGCCGTGCTCGTTTATGGCTATCTGACGGCAGCCCGAGTCGGAGAGCGCCTCCAAATACGAGCAGAGGGCTTGGGAGGTGGGCATGGCGCCGAAGCGCAACACGAGCTGCGGCCTTTCCACTTGTTTTGCGAACTCAGGGAGAAACGTCTCATAAGCCCCGAGGACGTGCTCCGAGACGTGGGGCCCGAAGCGGACGCCCGAGAGGGGGTCGGCGAGCAGGGGATAGCCCGCCGCTTGGGCCAGCCCCACGACGGCTTCAGGGAACGCACCCC
>JALUUA010000278.1 GCA_027021605.1 Candidatus Bipolaricaulota bacterium
CTCGTGGGGGAGGGCGAGTTTCGTGTTTTTGGCGCGGGAGTACCTGAGGAGCCACGATCCTCCCCCGAGGACTCTCGTTCGGAAGGGGGTGAGCTAAAACTGGGTACGTCTCAGCTAGCGCATCACCAGCATCCGGATGAGCCCCCGGCCCTGCGGGAGGGGTTCGAGCGCCTTGCCCACCACGGCCCCCTCGCACGCGAGGGGGTCGGGGCAGCGCATCACGTACCCCGGGCGCGGGGCCGTCGTCAGGAGGTCCCCGGGGCGGATGGGGCCGTTCTCCGCCGTGGCCTTGACGTACACCCGCCCCAGGAGGGCCAAAAGGGGCCGCCCCGGAGCGCGCAGGCCCACCCGCTCCCCCCGTTCCCGCTGTTCCGCCCAACGGGCCAGCTCCGCGATCCCGATTCCCCCCCGCCCCGGACGCGACGAGGGGAAGCGCCCGTCCGGCTCCCGGAGCGCGAGCGACAGGGGACTCAGCCGAGGGGGCTTTTGTTGCATCGGGGGGAACAGGGGCCGCAGCCCCAGCACGCGCGCTTGGGCGAGGGCTTGGATCGTTCTTGCGAGGGAGAGCCGCTCCTCCGGGCGGTTGCCCAGCGTGATCCCCGGGGAGGAGGCGATCACCCCCACGACCCGGTCGCTGAAGGGGCCGCGCGCCTTGCGAAAGCGCTTCGGGTGGTGGGGGTCGATCTCGACCACGTCCCCGGGCTCGACGGGCTCGGAGACGTCGATGCGCTCGGCCAGATCCGCCCCCGTCCCCGCGTTGAAGCAGCCCGACGAGAGCCCGCAGAAGTAGGCCCGGTCGGAGCGGACCGTCCCGTCGTTCTCCACCACGAAGACGGCCGCGGTCGGGTCGGGGTCGAGCTGGGAGATCGCCTGCACGGCCTTAAAGGCGTTGAGCCGCCCGCCCGTGACCGTCTTCCCCTGGAGGTCCGAGATGGGGTCGACGTTGTTTAGCAAGACGGTCTTGAACGTAAGGGCCCAGTTTGCGGGGTCGGACTTATAGTCCTGTAGGAGGGAGGAAGGTGCGGCGGCGAACATAAGGGCCACGGCCCCCGTGACGTGGGGCGCGGCCATGGACGTCCCCGTAAAGGAATCGTAGCTGCTGATGACCGTGGAGAGGATGTTCGTCCCCGGGGATCCCAGATCGATGTGGGTCGGGCCGTAGGCCGCGTCGGGATACTTCTGGTCCGTGTCCGTGGTGTTCGTGACGGCGATCAAGTAGTCGCTGGGGCAGGCCGTGGGGACGTCGCCCTCGACGTCGACGTTGATGTTGAGGTTGGCCGTGGCCGCCACGCTTAAGACCCCCTCCTGCCCCAAGCTGTCGTAGATCCCGCACCAGACGGGGAAGTCGTCAGGGTTGCCGAAGTCGACGCCGA
>JALUUA010000279.1 GCA_027021605.1 Candidatus Bipolaricaulota bacterium
CCGTAGAACTGGGCCTCCCCCTCCATGCGGCGATAGGGCAGCTCCTTCTCGTTGAGGACGGCTTCCAGGGCTGCCTCAGCCCGCCGCCAGTCCTCGTCGGTGCCCGCATACTTGCTCAAGTTCTCGAGGTCCCGCACGGAGAGGTAGATCTCGTAGTCCTTAAAGCCCAGCGCACCCAGGATGTAGAACGCGAGCTCCACGACCTCCGCGACGACGTCCTCCGCCTGCTCGGGAGCGCAGAAGATGTGCGCGTCGTCCTGGGTGATCATGCGCACCCGCAAGAGCCCGTGGAGCACCCCGCTCCGCTCGTTGCGGTAGACGGTGCCATACTCGGCTAGCTTGAGGGGCAGCTCCCGGTAGGAGCGGGTCTTCGACTTGTAGATCATGATGTGGAAGGGGCAGTTCATGGGCTTTACGAAGTACTCCTGCCCCTCGACGTCCACTTTGAACATGTTCTCGCGGTAGTAGGCCAGGTGCCCGCTCGTCTCCCAGAGCTGAGCCTTCCCCAGGTGCGGGGTGATCACGTACTGATACCCACGCTTTATGTGCTCCTCGCGCTCGAATTCTTCTAGTATCCGGCGGACGACCACGCCCTTGGGGTGCCAGAACACGAGCCCCGGCCCGACGTTCTCCTCGATGCTGAAGAGCTCCAGCTGCCTCCCCAGCTTGCGGTGGTCGCGCTTGGCCGCCTCCTCCCTTTGCTTGAGGAAGGCTTCCAAATCATCCTTCTTGTAGAAGGCGGTCCCGTAGATCCGCTGGAGCATCTTGCGGGATTCGTCCCCGCGCCAGTAGGCACCCGCGACGTCCAGCAGTTTGAAGTGCTTCACCAGCCCGGTGCGCGGGGCGTGGGGACCGCGACAGAGGTCCACGAACTCCCCGTCCTTGTAGAAGGAGATCGTCTCGCCCTCCTCCAGCTCGTCGAGGATCTCGAGCTTGTAGGGCTCGTCGGCCTCCTCGAGCATCCTTCGAGCTTCCTCGCGCGACACCTCTATGCGCTCGAAGGGGTGGTTCTCCTTGACGATCTTCTTCATCTCCTGCTCGATCCTTTGGAGGTCTTCGGGGGTGAAGGGCTCGGGGACGTCGAAGTCGTAGTAAAAGCCCTCCTCGATGGGCGGGCCGATGGCCAACTTCGCCCGGGGGAAGAGGCGTTTTACCGCCTGAGCTAAGACGTGGGCCAGGCTGTGGCGGTAGAGCCACTCCGCTCCCGGGGATTCGGGGGTGAGCAGTTCCAACTCGAGTGAGTCGTCCTCGGGGAGCTTGTAGTAGAGGTCGACGTACTGCTCCTCCCGGGACTCGGCTCCGCGAACGCGCGCGCCGATGACCTTTTTGGCGAGCTTGGCGTCGAGCCCCAGCTCGGGGTGCTGAAG
>JALUUA010000280.1 GCA_027021605.1 Candidatus Bipolaricaulota bacterium
CGTCTTTCTGTACACGCAGCCCCTGCTCATCTACCTGGGGAACACGGAGTACGGCTACACGAAAGCCATCTACTCCTTGGGGTTCATCTCGCTCCTGTGGGTGCTGTGGGTGGGCGAGGCCGCCCTCCGCCGGAAAATTGTGCTGTCGTTGCCTCCGCTGCTCGCTCCCGGGCTCGCGATCCTGGGGGCGGCGCTCCTCTCGCTTCTTAACGGCAACAGCCTCCTGGCCGACGCGCAGTACGTCGTGCTGATCGTCTATTTTATGGCGTTTTACTTCTACCTGACCCACGTGCTTCGGGACGCGGGGGAGATCCGCTTCCTCGTGGGGGCTCTGCTCCTGGCCGCGGGGCTCGCCTCCGCCTACGGGCTGCTGCAGTACTATGGGGTCCTGCCGGGGAAGCCCGGGACCCCCTATGGGTCCGCCGCGATCATCTCCACGTTCGGGAACAAGAACTACCTGGGGGGCTTCCTCTCGTACCTCTTCGCGCCGGGGCTTGCGTTCCTGGCCCTGAGCGCCTCCCCGTGGGCGCGGGCGTTCGCCGTCGGGGCCCTGAGCGTAACGTTCGTCACGTTGGTGGCGATCAGCTCCGACTCGGCGTGGCTGGCGGTACTCCTCTCGTTGGGGGTGCTCGCGGGGGGCCTCACGGTCGCCCGGCGGTGGGAGGTCGTGCGCCGGGCGATGGGGGCCTGGGCGGGGGCAGTAGGGCTCTCGGCCGCGCTCACGGCGCTGCTGCTGGTCACAACCGCCACCGGGCTCTGGGAGCGCTCCCCGCTGGAGAGCCTGGCGCGCTTCGGGCGGGTCTTCTCCCCGCTGGGGTGGCTCGCGCTGGCGATCTGGGCCGGGTTCGCGGGGATGGCCGTCGCGCTCGCCCCCGCTCGGGGGCGGCTGCGCCGCGCGCTTTCCCGTCGAGCGGCGATCGGCACAGCCGCCGTCGTGGGAGCGGTGCTGCTGGGGCTCGTGTGGACCCCTCCGGGAAAGGCCCTGATCGGGGCCCTGCAGGACCTCGCCGTGAGGAGCTCGGCCAAGGTCCGCGCCCAGGACTGGTGGATCGCCTACCACATGTTCCGGGACCAGCCCCTGGTGGGGACGGGCCTCGGGGACTACAAGCGGGAGTTTCTCCCCTACAAGGCGAAGTTCTTAGCCACGGAGCGGGGGCAGCAATACGCCGAGCGCGTCGGCTACATCAAGAGGGCCGCGCAGGCCCACAACGAGTACGTCCAGATCCTGGCCGAGATGGGGCTCGTGGGGGCCCTCGCCGTCTTGTTCTTCCTCGTCGTGCTGGTGCGCAGCGTCTGGCGGAGGCTGCGGGAGAACGCGGCCTCGTCCGAGCCCGATCGGGCCCTCTGGACCGCGGCGCTCGGGG
>JALUUA010000281.1 GCA_027021605.1 Candidatus Bipolaricaulota bacterium
GATGGTCAATCCCGGCATACAGCATGGTCGTGCACCTCCTGTAGCTGCTTGAACCTTCTTTCTACTCCGGTGCACAACCATTTTCATGCTACCTTTCTTCCATCCTGCATCTTGGGGTTGCATAGTTTTACAACGTTCTGGGAGAGTCGGTCAACGCAGTTGATCCGCCGTATGAGAGTGAGTATCTTTGGCTTACGAGGGGATCGGTGATGCCTGCGAACCTGACGCCCGAATACATCGAAGCGGAGCTGCGCTACCGCAAGGCGGCCACGCCGGAGGAGAAGCTGCGCTACCTCAAGGAGATGATCAAGCTCGTCCCCAAGCACAAGGGGACGGAGCGCCTCCGCGTGGACCTCAAGAAGCGCCTAAAGCAGCTCCAGCAGGAGGTCCAAAAGAAGCCCAAGGCGACCCGGACGCAGCCCTGGGAGCACGTCGAGCGCGAGGGCGCGGGCCAGATCGTGCTCGTGGGGCTGCCCAACGCGGGGAAGTCGTCGCTGTTGGCCGCAGTCACAAACGCCAAGCCCGAGATCGCGGAGTACCCCTTCTCGACGTTCAAGCCCACGGTGGGGATGATGCCCTTCGAGGACATTCAGATTCAGCTCATTGATCTTCCGCCCCTCTCGGACTTCGTGGAGGGGTACGTCTTCAACCTCATTCGCCAGGCGGACGCCGTCGCCCTCGTGGTGAGCCTGGGCGAGCCCGACCCGGGGGAGTCCGTGTTGGAGGCCCTCGGGCGCCTGGAGGAGCGCAAGATCCAGCTGGGGCAGGAGGAGGGGCTCTTCGAGGACGGCTCGCGCACGATCGTGCGCTTGAAGACGATCCTGGTGGCCACCCGGCTCGACGCCGAAGGGGCGCGCGAGAGGCTGGCCGAGCTGAGAGAGCTTTATGGGAAGGAGTTCCCCATCGTGGCCGTTTCCACGGTGACGGGCGAGGGCCTAGACGAGATGAAGCGGGCCTTCTTCGAGAGGCTCAACATTGTGAGAATCTACACGAAGAAGCCGGGGCAGCCTGCCTCCAAGGACGCGCCCTACGTGCTCAAGAAGGGGAGCACGGTATTAGAAGCCGCCGAGGCGATCCACCACGAGCTGGCGGAGAAATTTAAATATGCCCGGGTCTGGGGCTCCTCGGAGTTCCCCGGCCAGCGCGTGGAGCGGGACCACGTCGTCCAAGACGGGGACGTGATCGAGATTCACGCGTAGTCTGTCCGGGCGAATCTCCCCAAAATCCGCTATCTATTTATGCCAGCAGTTTTCGATTGCAACCCCAAGCATCTCGATGTACCCTTTGGACAAGGGAGCTAAAGGAAGCCATGGCGGAGAAGCGCACTCGACTCACGGTAGATCTTCCCCTGGATTTGGTGAAGAAGGCCGATGAGCTGGTTCAACGTGGTGTCAGCCGCAGTCGCAACCGCTTGATCCTCCAAGCCCTTCAAACCTACATCGAGCGGGTGGAGCAAGAATGGATTGACGCTCAATTTGCCGCGATGGAGGAGGACGAACCTTACAAGAGGCTTGCGCTCGAGATCGCCCAGGAGTTCGAGCACGCGGACTGGGAAGCCCTTCACACACCGGTGTCCGACGAGAAATAGCTGCTTCCCCCGACCGGAAAGGGGCAAACGATGCCTCCCTTTCCTACCCCAAGCCCAAGACGAGGAGAGGTTTATCTTGTCCGCCTGGATCCCGCGGAGGGGTCGGAGCAGGCGGGGACTCGTCCTGCGGTGGTTGTCTCTCGAGATGCGATCAATCGCTATAGCCCGGTTATCGTGATCTGCCCCCTCACCGATGCGGCTCGCGTGCCCAAACCCTATCCCAGCGATGTGAAGGTGCAGGCTCCCGAGGGCGGACTCGCGAAAGACTCTGTGGTCCTCACCGGACAGGTCAGGGCTATCGCCAAGACCCGACTGCTTCAACGACTGGGTGAGCTGTCACCGAGCACAATGGACCAAGTGGACCAAGCACTCAAGATCACGCTGAACTTACCCTAGCTTCTACCCTTGACTGATCCCCGATAAAACGGCATCTTCACGATCTCCGCCCTGCGTCGCTTCCCGTGAATCTCCACTTCGATTGCTGACCCCGGTGGAGGGGCCTCGCTCCCCCAGAGGTAGCCCATGCCCAAGAACGCGTTGAGCGTGGGGGCCTTCATCCCGCTCGTCACGTAGCCCGCTTCTTCTTCCTCGCCCTTGCGATAGAGCTTGTACCCCTGACGGGGCACTCCCGGCTCCCGCAGCGCAAAGCCCACAAGCCGCTTTCGGACCCCCTCCCCGCGCTTTTGTTGGAGGAGCACATCTTTGCCCACGTAGTCCACCGGCTTGTCCTTGACGGTCCACCCCAGCCCCGCTTCCACGGGGGTGGTCTCCTCGTCCAGCTCGTGGCCGTATAGGGGGTAAGAGGCTTCAAAGCGCAGGGAATCGCGGGCTCCCAGGCCCACGGGCGGAACCCCCGCTTTGATCAGCTCTTTCCACAGCTGGACCACCGCTTGAGGGGGGCCGTAGACCTCGAAGCCGTCCTCCCCCGTGTACCCCGTGCGCGAGATGAGGATGGGCTCCTTGAAGTACTCCGTCTCCACCGCGCGGTAGTACCCGAGCCGGGCGAGGTTCACCTCGACGTGCTTTTGCAGGGTCTCCTCGGCGCGGGGGCCCTGGACGGCGATCTGCGCGGAGGCCCGGGTTGCGTCCCGTATCTCAACGCTGGGGAAGCGCTGAGCTTGTTGTTGCTGAATCCAGCGGAGGTCCTTCTCCGTGTTGGCCGCGTTCACCACCAGAAGCCAGCGGTCGGGCAGGCGGTAGACCAACAGATCATCGAGGGTCCCACCCTGCTCGTTGCACATCGGGGAGTAGAGGGCTTGATCCACGTCGAGCTGGGCCGCGTCGTTGGGGATCAAATGCTGAAGGAAATCGAGGGCCTGCGGGCCGGTGACCTCGATCCGGCCCATGTGGCTTACGTCGAAGATCCCCACGCTCTCCCGGACGGCGCGGTGCTCCTCGAGAATGCTCGTGTACTGCAGGGGCATCTCCCAGCCGCCGAACTCGACGAGTTTCGCGCCGAGCTTGCGGTGTAGCTCGAAGAAGGGCGTGCGCTTGAGAGCCATGATTTCACCTCATCCGGATTGTAATTCCCTCAAGAGAGTCCCGGCAAACGCGCAACGTTTGCTCTCGCCTCGCTTCACGGGTAAAATAAAATCTCGCTTTCAATCCCGTCTTTTCCGAAAGCATCCAGCAAGCTCCTTGTGTTTCGTTAGAGCAAGAAGAAGGCAAGAAGAAGGAGGTTGATTCGAGATGGCGAGCAACTGGAAACCGCCGAAGGGCGTGCGGGTAATCTACAAGGGTCGCGGCTTCCGCAAGAAGGTCAGCTCTGAGAGCCAGTCCGAGAACAAAGAGAAAGAGAAGGAGCGCGAGGAGGAAGAGTAGCTCTTTTGCCTGAATGTTGTTTGGGAGGGCTAGGAACCCGTCCCCTCGGGGGCGGGTTTTTCTTTGAGGAACTCCAAAAGCGCGAGGGCGGCCTGCTTGTCGAGGGGCTCGTTCTGGTTGCCGCACTTCGGGGAATAAATGCACGAGGGACAGCCCGTCTCGCACCCGCAATCTCGAATCAGCTCGTGGGTGACCCGGACGAGGTCGGGAAACAGCTCGAAGATCTTCTCCGCGATCCCGATGCCGCCGGGGTAGCCGTCGTAAAGGAAGATGGTAGCCGCGTTCGTGTCGGGATGATGCGGGGTGGAGAGCCCGCCCACGTCCCAACGATCGCACATCGCGTGATAGGGCGTCATCGCGATCAAAGCGTGCTCTGCCGCGTGCAGCCCCCCGGCCCAGTCCCTTCCCTCATCAAGGATCTGTTGCTCCAACTCCTCGGGCAGCGTGAAGTAAAGCGCGACCGTCTCGAACTCCACGGGCGGGAGATCCAGGGGGTGGACCCCCAGCGTCTTGTCGTAGCGCCGGACGCGGTAGGCCGTAACGCGCTCCACCACGTCCACCTCGCCCACGGCCAGAACGCCCCAGGGCGTCTTTCGCTTCTCCAGGGTCTTTCGCAGGTGAAGGTCCACGGAGCGCAGCGCGTCCGTGTAGTACTCGACGTCCTGGCGGACGGCCCGGGCGATCCCGGCCTGCAAATCGAGATCCTCGATGACGTAGGTCTCGCCCCGGTGGAGCAGCACGGCCCCGGGATGGGCCTCGCCCAGCGCCCGGCGGTACTCGAGCACCTCCAGCACCCGGTCATCGCAGAGCACCGTCACGGAGCGCTCCGAGATGTGATCCAAGGGGACGACGTCCACAGGGCGGGCCATCCCCCGGTAGACCCAGCCCGTCGGGGTTTTGTGCACCAACTTCTGGCGCTCCAAGGAGCGCAGGGCCTCCCCCACCCGCTCGCCCAGATATTTTCGATCCTTCTGGGGGTGCAGCGGAAGCTCCGCGGAGGCGCACATCGCGTGTCCCATCACGATGTAGGGGTTCTCTAGGTCTACGATCGCGTGCTCGTGGGGTTTCTCAAAGAGGTGCTCCGGGTGCTTCAGCAAATACTGATCCAGGGGGTTCTCGAAGCCCATAAAAATCACTAAAGAGGGGTCCGCGCCCCGCCCGGCGCGCCCGGCCATCTGCCAGGTGGAGGAAACCGTCCCCGGATAGCCCGAAATGATCACGGCATCCAGGCTCCCGACGTCGATGCCCAGCTCCAGCGCCGTGGTGGAGGCCACCCCTTGGAGTTCCCCCGTCTTGAGCTTGTGCTCGATCTCCCGGCGCTCCTGGGGCAGATACCCCGCTCGATAGGCTGCGATGGCCCCCTTGAGGTCGCTCAGCTCCTCGGCCCAGATCGCGATGAGCTCCGCGAGCTTGCGGCTCACGGTAAAGCAGAGGGTCTGCAGGCCCCGGGAGGCCAAGTACGCCAAAAGCTCGCTCGTCTGCCGGTGGACGGAGTGCTCCGGGTAGGCCAAGGGGTTCCACAGCAGGAAGAAGCGCTCGCCCTGGGGCGCGCCGCTCTCCCTGATGACGTGAAAGCGAAGGCCCGTGAGCTTCTCGCTGTGCTCCTCGGGGTTGGCCGTCGTTGCAGACGACAAAATGAATTGGGGCTTCGCCCCGTAGCACTCCACGATCCGCCGAAGGCGCCTCAGCAGGAAGGCCACATTCGAGCCGAAGACCCCGCGGTAGACGTGGGCCTCGTCTAATACAACAAATTTGAGGTTCTTCCAGAAGCGCTTCCACTTGTGGTGCCAGGGCAGATACTGATGCAACGCGTGGGGGTTCGTGAGGATGATCCGCGCTTCCTCCCGGATCTTGGGGCGCAGGTGCTCCGGGGTGTCCCCATCGTAGACGGCGGCGCGGGCCTCGATCCCCGTGGCCTTCTCCAGGGACTGGAGGGTCCGCAGCTGGTCCTGGGTGAGGGCCTTCAACGGGTACACGTAGAGGGCCGTCGCCTCCGGGTCGTAGTAAAGTTTCTCGAAGACGGCTAGATTAAAGGCCAGCGTTTTCCCCGAGGCCGTGGGGGTGGTGAGCATCACGTTCTCGCCCCGGCGGGCCCCCTCCAGCGTCTCCACCTGGTGGGTGAACAGCTTAAGCCCGCGCTCGCTCAGAAAGCGCTCCAGGGGCTCGGGGAGGGGGGCGTTCGGCGCGGCGTATTGGGCCTCGCGCGCGGGGAGGCGCTTTAGGGCGACGACGGCCTTGGGGTGGGCCCTTTTAAGCTCGCGGGCGATCCTCGGGACGTCCTTCATGGCTCCTGCGACGGCGATGCGGGTTCCGGGGAACGGGAAAGCTCGCGGAGGAGCACGGCCAGGGTGACGAGATCGTGCTTGTTGTGCTCGAGGATGGGCACCAGGGGACCGACGTTCCCCGTCTCGAGATACGTGTTGTAGAAGTCGGGCACCAGCGCGCTCGGGAGGTCCAGCAAGCGCTTCCGCCCCAGGCGCCGCTCCACGGTCTCCAAGCGGGCGTCGGGCAGCTCGCCCCGGAAGCGCCTCCGGGTGGGGGGCAGCAGGTCAACGTGCAGGGGTTCCTCATCGAGGTCGAGGAGGAGGCCGTAGTAGTTGAGCCGTTCCTCGAGCATGTGCCAGTCGAACGCCTTTCCGTTGTACGTGACGAGCGCCCCCTCGCCCTCGGCGCACGCCTTCAGCTCGCGGTCGAGGACGGCCCGGAGGGCGGGCAACTCTTCGGTGATGTCCCGCACCACGTACTGGCGGATCTCCAAGCCCTCGGGGTGCGGCCGGGCTACCCCCAACAACACGATGGGCCGCCCGAACAAGCCCAGGGTTTCGATGTCGAAGATCCGTAAGCGCTCTAAGGGCACGAGCCCGCAGATCCGGGTCCAGAGGGGGTGGGAGACGGGGAGCCATCGCCGCAGAACCCTTTGCAGATCCTTGAGGTCTGACTCGTAGATTTGTTGGAGGAGCCGGCGGGCCTGCGGTCCCCAGCGGGGGTGCTCCCGAAGGTCCCATAGGGAGCGATAGCCCTCGGCGCGCAGCCGGGCGGCGGTGTAGGGGCCGACCCCGCAGAGCAGCGTCAGCTCTCGAGCAAGAGCCCCTCGCACGGCCTTTGGGTCAAGAGGAGGGAGGGAGGTCGGCTCCC
>JALUUA010000282.1 GCA_027021605.1 Candidatus Bipolaricaulota bacterium
TGCAAGCTGTAACCTGGCTCTGTGGTCGCGGCAGGATGCCGCTCCCACATTCCAGAGGCTCCACCCCTCGTCTCCCGACCCCCGTCTCCCGCACTCTCGATTGTGGGAGGGGCTTCCAGCCCCGACGGGGCCCCTTCCGGTTGTGGGAGCGGCATCTTGCCGCGACCATGGGAGCTGAGGAATCGCGCCTGGAAGGCGCTCCCACATTCCCAGAGTGCACGGGAGACGGGCTGCGGGAGACGGGTGACCGTGCACCGTACCCTGCAACCCGTAACCCGCTTACGGAAAGGTCGCGCGCGAAGCGCGCACCGGCCCTCGCCTCCCGACCCCCGTCTCCCGCCCCTGCCGCCGCAGGCGGTCGGGCAGGCTGCTTCCCGCAGGCCGGTCGGCTACACTTCGAATCAAACGCGCAAAGAAGGGCGTGGCAGGTGATGGGGACTCCGGCCGTGCACAGGCACCGTTGGAGCCGCCGCGAGTACGAGCGGGCGGTCGCAGCGGGCGTGTTCGCGCCCGGCGCCAGGCTGGAGCTCGTGGACGGGGAGATCGTGGAGATGACGCCGCAGGGAAGCAGGCATGCCGTGGCGGTGCAGCTCGTGGAGGAGGCGCTGCGCCGGCTGTTTCCGGCGGGGTTCTCGGTCCGCGTCCAGATGCCGCTGGCGCTGGACGAGGTCTCCGAGCCCGAGCCCGACCTGGCGGTGGTGCGCGGGGCGCCGCGCGACCACGTCGCACGCCATCCCGGGCCCGGCGACACCGTGCTGGTGGTGGAGGTGGCGGAGGCGACGCTCGCGTGGGACCGCGACGTGAAGGCGGCACTGTATGCGCGGGCGGGCGTTCCGGAGTGCTGGGTTGTGGACGTGGCCGGCCGCGCCCTCCACGTCATGCGTGAACCGGCCCCCGGGGGCTACGGCGGCCGGTGCGTGCTGGGCCCCGGCGACCAGGCCCTTCCCGTCGCGGCTTCGCCGGGCGGCGAGCCCGTACGCGTCGCCGACCTGCTGCCCTGATCCAGTTCACAGGTGACGGGTCACAGTGTACAGGCTGCTGTGAACCGTAACCCGCGACCTGTACCCCGCTTGGCGGGAGTGCACGGGATACGGGCTGCGGGAGACGGGAAAGATCCAAAGGCCGCGCCCGAAGGGCGCACCAACCCTCGCCTCCCGGCCCCCGCCTCCCGCCTCTCCGCCGCAGGCGGTCGCGGCAAGATGCCGCTCCCACATTCGTGGAGCGGCGGGAGACGGGTAACGGTGGTAAAGGCTGCTGTAAACCGCAACCTGCAACCTGCAACCCGGCCTTGTGGGAGGGGCTTCCAGCCCCGATTCAAAAGGCCGCGCGCGAAGCGCGCACCGACACCGACCCT
>JALUUA010000283.1 GCA_027021605.1 Candidatus Bipolaricaulota bacterium
ACCAGGGGCGTCCCCACGGGCGCGTCCGCATCCAACACCAAAACGCCCGTGTGGTCGTCGGAGAGGCCCAGCTCCTTCTCGGAGCAGATGACGGCCTTCGAGTCCGCGCCCCGGATCTTCACGGGCTTTACGGCGATGAGGGGCGGCTCGTCCTGGTAGGCGTTGACGATCTGGGCCCCGGGGAGCGCGACGGCCACCTTGACGCCCTTTGTATCGAGCGTCACGTTGGGCGCGCCCGTGACGCTGGGGACGGGACCTTCACCCCAGTCCACGTGGGCGATCACCAGGCGATCCGCGTTGGGGTGGGGCTCCACACCCACAATTTCGCCGACGACGATCCCCTCCCAGCTCAACGCGTGGGGGATCCTCTCGATGGCGCCGACCTCCAGGCCCGCCAGCGTGAGGCGCTCGGCCAGCTCCTCCGTCGAAATCCCTACGCCCTCGAGATCGACAAGCTCCTTAAGCCAACGGATCGAAACCCGCATTCACCCCTCCTCGGACCCCTCAGACCCCTCGGACCCCGAGCCCTCCCCGGCGCCCTCGGCGGTGAGGACGCCCTTTCCGTCGCAGACGGGGCACTCGCCGCTCCCCTGGCACTCGGGGCAGCGCTGGGTGGGCGCCCCGGCGTGCTTGATGACCACCCCACGGCCCCGGCAGCTGCGGCACTTCCCCGTGCCTCGGCAGACGTTGCACTTCGTCTCCGGCATCCCGCCTCCCTCTCCTTTCTCCGTGCGCCCGTAAGCGCTTAGCCGAATTGCTCCAGAAAGCGCAGGTCGTTCCCCAGAAACAGCCGGATGTCCTCGATGCGGTGCTTGAGCATGGCGATGCGTTCGGGTCCCATCCCGAAGGCGAAGCCCGTGTACTCGTTGGGGTCGTAGCCCCCGTTCTGGAGCACCACGGGGTGGACCATCCCGGCGCCCAGGATCTCGAGCCAGCCCGTGTCCTTGCACACGCGGCAGCCGCGTCCCTCGCACAGGATGCAGCGAATGTCTAATTCCACGCTGGGCTCGGTGAAGGGGAAGTAGCTCCCCCGAAGCTTTACGGCCGTCTCGGGGCCGAACATCTGGCGGGCGAACTCCGTGAGCACCCCTTTCAGGTCGCTCATGCGGATGTTTCGGCCCACGGCGAGCCCCTCGACCTGGGTGAACTGGATCTCGGAGCGCGGGGTGATCTGCTCGTAGCGATAGCACTTCCCCGGCAGGATCACGCGGATGGGTTCCGGACAGCGCTCCCGCATGACGCGAATCTGGCCCGGCGAGGTGTGGGTTCTCAAGATAACACCCGGGGTGGTGGTGTAGAAGGTGCTCTGCATCTCACGGGCCGGGTGGTCCGGGGGGATGTTTAA
>JALUUA010000284.1 GCA_027021605.1 Candidatus Bipolaricaulota bacterium
GAGGCGGTCGACCTCCTGGAGGGCGACCTGCTCGCGGATGATCGCCTGGGCCGCCTGGCGCACGATCAGCTGCGGGTCCTCGATCTCGAAGGCGTACGCCTGCGGATCGCGGGAGACGTTGTAGGCGATCGTCGCCTCCACGTAGACGATGTTAAAATCCCCCGTCAGCATCAGGGACTCTTCCGCCGGCGCGGCCCGGACGAACCGGCCCGGCGGGGTGACCCCGATCTCGACCTCCTGTTTCCCGTATTGGTTGACGATCACCACGCTCTCGATGGGGCTCGGCAGGCGATAGTGGAGCCCCGGCCCCACCTGGCGGGTGAACTTCCCGAAGCGCTTGACCAACCCCACCTCCGAGGGCCCCACGGTGTAGATCCCGCTGGCCAGCCACAAGCCCACGATCACCAGCACGATGAGCCAACCCGTCCAGCCGCCCAATCGCCCCAACCGACGCCCGAGGTCCTGCCACCGCTCGCCCTCGTCCTCGAGGTCGAAGTCCAACGGTCCTCGCATCGCGCTCTCCCCTCCTCTGCTGATTCGTCCGCTTGGCTATCGTCGTCGCCGTCGTCTCCCGGCTTATAAAGGGATTCTAGGCGGTCCCCCGGGGGAGTGCAACGGAATTTGCAAATTCCAAGGGCGCTTACTACCCTCAAAGGGCAGCGGGAGGGGAAGAGCGTGACGCGCGAGTGGGTTTGCGTTCTCGATTTCGGCTCGCAGTACACCCGCCTGATCGCCAAGGCGATCCGGGCCCAGGAGGTCTATTGCGAGGTGGCCCCGCCCACCCTCTCCGCCCGTGAGGTCCAAGAGCGGGCTCCCAGTGCGTTGGTGCTCTCCGGCGGGCCGCGCAGCGTCTACGAGCCCGGCGCCCCCCGCCTCGACCCCAAAATCTTAGAGTTGGGGATCCCCGTGCTGGGGATCTGCTACGGGATGCAGCTGTTGGCCCATCTCTTGGGCGGGCGGGTCGAGCGCTCCCCCCACAAGGCCGAGTACGGGGTCGCCGAAATTGAAATTGCAGAAGACGACCCGCTCTTTGCGGGCTTGGGCAAGAGGGAGCGGGTCTGGATGAGCCACGGCGATGTGATCACAAAGCTTCCGCCCGGGTTCCGGGCGCTCGCGCACTCCGTGGGCGAGGGGAGTGCACCGCCCCTCCTGGCCGCCATGCGCGACGAAGCGGGTCGCGTGTACGGGGTCCAGTTCCACCCCGAGGTGCACCACACGCCTCATGGCCCCCAGATGCTGCACAACTGGCTCCGCCGGATCTGCGGGCTCCGGGAGCGCTGGCGGCCCGGCGACCTCGTGGGGCAAAGAGTAGAAGAACTGCGCGAGAGATTAGAGGGCAAGCGGGCCCTGATCGCCGTCTCGGGGGGCGTGGACTCGAGCGTGGCCGCCGTGCTCGTGCATCGGGCCATCGGGGAGCGCCTGGTGCCCGTCTTCGTGGACACGGGGCTGCTGCGCAAGGGCGAGTCGGAGCGGGTCCAAGGGGTGTTCGAGCGGCTGGGCCTCCCCCTGCACGTCGTCGACGCTCGGGAGGAGTTCTTCGGCAAATTACGGGGCATCACGGACCCCGAGGCGAAGCGCAAGGCCATCGGCGAGACGTTCATCCGGGTCTTCGAGCGCGAAGCCCGGCGTTTGGAGCAGGAAGAGCCCCTCGACGTCCTGGTGCAGGGGACGATCTACAGCGACGTGATCGAGAGCGGGGGCGCGGGGACGGCCTCGCACGCCGAGGTGATCAAGAGCCACCACAACGTGGGGGGGCTCCCGGAGAAGCTGGGCTTCGAGCTGGTCGAGCCCCTCCGGGATCTCTTCAAGGACGAGGTCCGCGAGCTGGGGCGGGCGCTGGGGCTCCCCGAGGAAATCGTCGATGAGCAGCCCTTCCCCGGCCCGGGGCTCGCCGTGCGCATTTTGGGGGAGGTAACACCCGAGAAGGTCGCCCTGCTGCAGGAGGCCGATGCCATCCTGAGGGAGGAGGTCCGACGCGCAGGGCTCCACCGCGAGATCTGGCAGTACTTCGCCGTGCTGTTGCCCGTGCGGAGCGTGGCCGTCCGGGGGGACGGGCGCGGCTACGGCTACGTGGTGGCCCTCCGGGCCGTCCACTCCCGGGACGGGATGACCGCCGACTGGTACAAGCTTCCCCACGACGTGTTAGCGAGGATCTCCTCGCGCATTACCAATGAGGTTCCCGAGGTCACGAGGGTGGTGTATGATATAACGTCGAAGCCGCCGGGGACCATCGAGTGGGAATAACTCCCCGGGATAAGCCAAAGGGGGCAAAGGGGGCATCATGCGCGTCTGTCTTTATCTCGAGGCGGAGGAGGTCGTCGCGAAATCGGGGTTTAAGCGGGCCTACGAGTCCCACCGCAAGGCCCTTGGGCTCGTGGGCGTCGAGGTTACGACCGACCCCGCCGACGAGCCCTACGACCTATTGCACCTCCACGCCTTCGGGCCGAAATCGCTCTACTACCTCGGCAAAGCCAAGCGGGAGGGCATAAAAGTCGTGGTCCACGCCCACAGCGTGGGGGCCCACGACTTCCGGGACAGCTTCACCATGTCCAACGTGATTGCGCCCCTGTACGAGGCGTATCTGAAGTTCTTCTACGAGCAGGGGGACGCCGTCTTCACCCCCACGGAGTTCGCGAAACGCCAACTGCTCAAAGCGGGCGTGCGCAAGCGGATCGAAGTGATCAGCAACGGCGTGGACCGGGAGCGCTTCCGCTTCGACCCCGAAAAGCGGGCTCTTTATCGCCGGAAATTTGGGCTTACCCGCTTTACGGTCTTCGGGGCGGGGAACATCATCCCGCGCAAGGGCGTCACGGACTTCCTGGACGTCGCGGAACGCCTTCCCCGGTACGACTTCATCTGGTACGGCCACCGCTGGCCGAAGGCGCTGGCGTTCCACCCGCAGATGGAGAAGCGCCTCGAGGAGAAGCCCCCCAACGTGATCCTCCCGGGGTTCGTGGAGGACACCCCCGGGGCCTTCGCGGCAGGGGACGTGCTCCTCTTCCCCTCGAAGACCGAGACCCAGGGACTCGTGATTCTGGAGGCGGCCTCCCTGGGTCGCCCGGTGATCGTGCGGGACCTCCCCGAGTACGAAGACTGGCTCCACCACGGGGAGAACTGCCTCAAGGCCCGGGACGTCGAGGGGTTCGCCGAGTGCGTTCGGCGGTTGGCCGAGGACCGGGCGCTCTACCGGAAGCTCCAGGAGGGGGCCGAGCGCCTGGCCGAGGAGCACGGTCTCGAACGAGTGGGACGACGGTTGAAAGCCCTCTACGAGAGCGTGCTGGCTGAGCCCCCGGAGCCGCGCGCCCTTGCTCCCGTAAGCGCCGAGGAACCCCGCGCCCTCACCGCCCACCCCGATGATTTCCGTCGTCATCCCGGTCTATAACGAGGCCGAGGCCGTCGAGGCGTGCTTGGAAGCGCTCCTCCCCTCGCGCCAGAGCTTTTCCGGGCCGTATGAGGTCGTGGCGGTGGACAACGGCTCCACCGACGGCTCCCGCGCGCTCATCGAGCGCTTCCAAAGGGCCCATCCCGAGCTGAACCTGCGCTTGGTTCATGAAGAGGAGAGCGGGGTGGCCGCCGCCTCCCAGCGGGGCTTCTGCGAGGCAAAGTACGAGCTGATCGCCCGCACGGACGCGGACACCCTCGTCGATCCCCGGTGGCTGGAGGCGATCGTGCGGCGCTTTCGGGACTCAAGGGTGATGGCCCTCTGCGGGCGGGTCTGCTTCCACGAGCCCCACTGGATCCAGCGGGTGCTCCTCCTGGAGCGGCTCATCGCGCTCCACCAGCGGGTGCACGTCTGGCTGAAAAAACCCCACTTTTGGGGGTTCAACTTCGCGGTGCGCCGGGAGATCTTCCGCAGGGTGGGAGGGTTCAACACCCGGCTGCGTTTGGGGGAAGACCTGGAGCTGGGGCTGCGGCTGGGGAAGGCACTACGGCCGGGGGAGCGCATCGTGTACGCCCCTGAGGTGAAAGTCTATTCCTCGAGCCGCCGCTACGGGTTGCACCGCGAGTGGTTGCGCTATACCCTCGACGGCTACCGGGCGTACTTCGCGCTCGTCTGGCGGGGGCGCATCCCCACGTGGATGCTGAAAGATCCCCCGTAGGGTTTCACGTTCTCTTGCCCGCAAGGAGGCTTGGGTTGCCGTGTCTGCGTGTGCGCGCAGGTTGTTTATCTTAGCCTTAGACGGCGCCTCCCCGGAGCTCATCGAGCGCTGGGCCGCGGAGGGGCACCTGCCCCGTTTTAAAGAGCTCATGGAGGAGGGGGCCTTCGGCCCCTTGGAGAGCGTGATCCCGCCCGTCACGGGCGCGGCCTGGGGGTCGTTCCTCACGGGGCTCAGCCCCGGGAGGCACGGGATCAGCGAGTGGCTGCGCCGCCGCCCCGGGTCGTACGCCCTGGAGCTCATCGACGGCTCCGCGCTCCCGTCGCCCACGCTCTTCGAGTGGCTGAGCGCCCACGGGCTCCGCGTGGGCGTCGTAAGCGTGCCCCTCACCTACCCGTTTCGGGACCTCCGAGGGTTCGCCGTGGGGGATCTTCTCACGCCGCCGGGGCGGCCCTACACGCAGCCCGCCTCCCTGCAGCGCGAACTCGAGGGGGTGTTGGGGGAGCGCTACCCCCTGGCGCCGCCGCCGTGGCCCGGGGCGCATCGGGCCGCGCGCTGGCTCGCACAGCTCAAACGCTCCCTGGAGCTGCGCGCCCGGGCGATTCTCTATCTGGCCACTCGCCGGGACTGGGACGTCCTCATGGCCCACGTGATGGAGACGGACTCCGTCCAGCACCAGATGTGGCACACCCTCGACGGGCACCCCCGCCCCCGCTACGGCGCCCCCTTGGCAGGCGCTTCGGAGAGCCCCGTTCTCGAGATCTACCGTCGGGCCGACGCGCTGGTGGGGGAGCTTCGCGCCCGGCTGGACGAGCGCGCCGTCGTTTGGGTGATCTCCGACCACGGGTTTGGGCCCCATCGCTACAACCTCCACCTCAACACGTGGCTGCTGCGCTGCGGGTTTCTCGCCTTAAGGCGGAACCCGCCCACGCGGCTGAAGAGGGCGCTCTTCGAGCGGGGGGTCGTCCCCGAGAACCTCTACCCCTGGGAGGCCCGACTGGGGCTCCTGGGGCGGGGGGGCGGCGACCCGGCGCGGGCGTACCGCTGGCTGAGCCGCTTTGCTCTCTCCACCCAAAACGTCGACTGGTCCCGGACGGTGGCCTACTCCTACGGGAACGTGGGGCAGATCTTCTTAAACCGCCGGGGCCGCGAGCCGCGGGGGATCGTCTCCCCCCGAGGCGCGCCCAAGATCTTGGCGGAGATCGAGGAGGCGCTGCGGGAGTGGCGCAACCCCTGGACGGGGGAGCCCGTGGTCGAGCGCCTCTGGCGCGCCGAGGAGGTCTACGGGGGCCCGCGGCAGCCCCACAGCCCGGACCTCGTCTTCCTCCCCGCGGAGGGGCATTCCCCCATGGGCCTTTCGGAGTTCCTGTCCCATCAGACGGTGACGCACGCGGCGGCCCACTCGGGCTGGCACCGGCTTCAGGGGGTCTTCCTGGGCGGCGGCCCGGGGCTCCCCCGGGGACGGGTGGGTCTGAAGTTGCTCGACCTCTTCCCCACGATCTGCGAGCTCCTGGGGGTTCCCGCGCCCCCGGGCCTCGACGGACGGCCCTGCGAAGCCCTCCTTTCGGGCCCAGCGGCGGCCTACGCGGGCGTGGGCGCCTCGGGGTCGGGGCGGGAGGGCTTCCCGCCCTCCGAGTCCGTTCCGTCTCCGCCTCCGCCTCCGTCCCCGCTCTCCCCCGCCGAGGAGGAGGAGGTCCGGGAGCGGCTGCGGGGGCTGGGATATTTGTAGGAGCGGGCGACGAGGTGCCCGAGCCCGGCGCCGAGCGCCACGAACACGACGCCCAAAAGCAGCGCTCGGACGCCCAACTGGGTGAAGGCCCCCGGCTCGAGCAGCTCCGGGAGCGCCCGTGCCAACTCCGACCCGGGGGCAGGAACGAGCCCGCGTCCTCCCCCGGCGGCGAGGAGGGCGGCCAGGAGCGCGCCGAGCGCCGCGTAGAGCCCCCCTAGGAGCGCGAAGGGCCGCCGGATCACGGCGGGATCGACGCCCGAGAGCTCCAGCAGCTCCCGCTCCGCGCGGAAGCTCCGCTGGGCCGCGCGGAGGCTGAGCCCCAGCAGGCCCAGGGCCACGGCGACCCCCAAGAGGAGCCCCCCCAGGAGGAGCCATCGGCCCGGCGGGCCCTCGACCCAAGCCCGCACGAGCCCCGGCGGCTCCGGCTGCGGCTCCTCCACCCGCTCGAAGACCCCCCAGCCCACCAGGCGCGCGATCACCGCCTCCGCGGAGGCCCCCCGACGCAGCGCGATGCGATAAGCCCCCAGGCCCCGGCTCCCCTCTCCCCCCTTCGGCGATCCGGGGGCTGCGGTCTGCCCCGAGGTCCCCTCTCGCTTCAGCTTCAGAAAAACAAAGCGCAC
>JALUUA010000285.1 GCA_027021605.1 Candidatus Bipolaricaulota bacterium
GGCTCGCCCCCCTCCTCCCCCGTGATGCTCATCCAGCCCGACTCCGCCTGGAGGGCGATGTCGTACGCGGGCCGCTCCGCCCAAGGACTTTGACGTCCGTAGCCCGTAATCGAGCACCAGATCAGCCGGGGGTTCTCCCGGGAGAGCGCCTCGTAATGCAGCCCCAGGCGCTCGAGGGCCCCCGGCCTGAAGTTCTCGATGACGACGTCGCTGCGCTCGACGAGCCTTCGGAAGATCTCCCGGCCCTCCGGCGTTTTGATGTTCAAGGCCAGGCTGCGCTTGTTGCGGTTGATGCTGAGGTAATAGGCGCTCTCGCCCTGCACGAAGGGCGGCCCCCAAGCGCGGGTCTGGTCGCCCCCGTCGGGGTGCTCGAGCTTGATGACGTCGGCCCCTAAGTCCCCAAGCATCATGGCTGCATAGGGCCCCGCCAGCACCCGCGAGGCGTCCAACACCCGCACGCCCGCAAGGGGCGGCTCCTGCTCCTGCTGTGGATCAACCATGGGCCGCCTCCTCGCTCTCGCCTTCGGCCTCGGGGAGAACGGCGATCGCTTCCACCTCCACGAGCATGGCCGGGTCAACGAGCGCCCGCACCTCGACCATGGTGAGGGCCGGGCGGACGTCCCCGAAGACCTCCGCGTGTGCCCGGCCGTACTCCTCCCAGCGCGCGATGTCCGCCACGTAAAACCGCGTGCACACCACGTCTTTCAGGGAGGCCCCGGCCTGCTCCAGCGCCCACTGCACCTTCTTTAGGGCATAGCGCGTCTGGGCGTAGGCGTCGCCCTCGCCCACCACGCGGCCCTGCTCGTCGGCGGCGGTCGTCCCCGCCACGAACACCCAAGGCCCCACGCGGACCGCCCGCGAGTAGCCCACCACGGGCTCCCACGGCGTCCCCGACGAGATCCTCATGCGCTCTGCGGTCATCGCGTGAGCTCCTCCTGGGGCTCCTCTTGCGAGAGAGTGTGGAGGCCCACCGGGCGCTTGACGTACGCGCCCTGGGGCTCCCCCACGACGTCCCCCTCCCGCAGGACCACGCGCCCCCGCAGGACGGTGTGGATCGGCCAGCCCCGCAGCCGCATCCCCTCGAAGGGCGTAAAGTCCTGCGAGGAGCGGAGGACCTCGGGGGTGACGGTCCGCTCTCGTTCAAGATCGACAATGGTGAGGTCGGCGTCGCTGCCCGGAGCGAGCGTCCCCTTGCGCGGGTAGAGCCCGAACGCCCGGGCCGGGTTGGCGCTCACCAGCTCCGCCACCCGGGTGAGGGAGAGCCCCCTCTGCAAGCCCTCGGAGAGCATGTAGGGGTACAGGAGGGCCGTCCCGCCGAAGCCGGGGAGGGCCTT
>JALUUA010000286.1 GCA_027021605.1 Candidatus Bipolaricaulota bacterium
CGCAACTATGTGGAGCGGCGCTTTCGGGAGTTCAAGCGGCGGATCAAGGTCTTTGACGGTTCGTTTCCCCAACATCGCAGAGATCATCGGAGCATCACCCGTTGGCTGCGGATGTTCGCTTGGTTCCGCAATCATCATCTCGTCCTCAAGGAGGTTTTCTCCATTTCTTAACGGTGCCTTCGGCATCGGAGAGCAAATAAAATAAAAGAGAGGAAAAAGGGGGGAGGGAGGACGAAGCAGCCCGCCGGATACGGGTGTGGGCTACGAGAGGAGCTCTTCGGGGAGGGGCTCCGGCTTCTGGGGGCCGTGGGGGTGATCCGGGCCCGGGTAGACCTTGAGCTTCTTGAGCATCCGTCGCCCCAGGGTGGACTTGGGGAGCATCCTCCGTACGGCCTCGTACAGGGGCGCGGTCGGGTGGCGGGCGATCTCCTCCTCGAAGGTGCGCTCCCGCAGGCCGCCGGGGTAGCCCGAGTGGTGATAGTACATCTTCTGCTCGCGCTTCTTGCCCGTCACCTTCACCTGGGCGGCGTTGATGACCACCACGTAGTCTCCGACGTCGACGTGGGGGGTGTAGATGGGCTTGTGCTTGCCCATCAGCACCCGCGCGATCCGGGAGGCGAGTCGCCCCAGCGTTTGGTCCTTGGCGTCGACGATGTACCACTTCCGCTCCCAGGTCTTGCCCATCTCTTCCTTCTTCATCACGATCGTCTTCTGCATTCCTTGGGTCGCCATAATCGTTCCTCCTCGCTTTCGCTGTCCCCTCGAAACGAAAACCGAACCGAGACCGGAGCACCGGTGGGGGAGAGCGCTCCACTATAGCGAACGATCGGGGAGCTTGCAATCCTAACTCAACTCAACTCAAGCCCGGCGACGCTCGACCGCCAGGTAGACCAAAATCCCGCCCAAGACGAGCACGAGCGTCCCCAGCACGACGATCGCCGACCAGGGGGTAAGCCCTCCGGCTGCAGCCTCGCCGATCCCCGACTCCTCTGCAGCCCCTTGCGCACGGGCCCAGAACCCGAGCAGGAAGACCCCACCCAGCCCGAGCCCGCCTCCCCTCGCGATGCGCCGGAGACGATCCACCTTCCCTCCGCCCTCCTTTCCGTCCTCCTCCTGCTCCCTTGGCTCCCTCATCTCATTTCCTTCCCTCGTATTCCCCGCCCTCGACCCCGGGGTTCCGCTTGGGCAGCAACTCCCTCTGGAGGCGCTCGACCTCCCTTTGGAGCTCCTCCTCCTGCACTTCCGGGGGCGCCGCGAGGACCGAGGCCGACGTGTCCCGAACGGTCTCGGTCTCCCCGTGCAGCTCCTCGAGGGCTTCCAGCTGGGCTTGGATGCGGCGGATCTCCTCCTCGGCCCCGGAGACGGCCTCCTGGAGGTCGGGCATCTCGTCGGAGCTTAGCCCCAGCTGGAGCTCCCGGGCTTCGAGCTCCGCCTGGGTGGCGCGGTAGCGCAGCTCCAGCGCCTCGGCCTTGAGGCGGTAGAGCTCGAGTTGCCCCACCAGGCGCTCCTTGTGGGCTTTCAGCGCGTCCTGCTGTCTCCCCAGCGCCTCGACGGTCTCCCGCAGGCGCCGCAGCTCCTCCTCGTGGCGGAGCTTCTCCCGCAGCGCGGCCTTGGCCAGATCCACCTGGCCCAGCTTGTAGTGCTTGCGGGCCTGCTCCTCGTAGCGCTGGACCAATCTCTCCAAGCTCCGCGCCCGTCCGCGGAGCTGCTGGCGGACCTCGCCCAGCCTCAGGGCCTGCCAGCTGAGGCGGTCCATGCTCTCGAAGAGCTTCCGCTTGTGCTCCTCTAAAATCTGGAGGGGATCGCGGGGCCCCCGGCCCCGGCGTCGCAGCGCAAGCAGCCTCTTTACACGAGCCCACAGGCCCGGCATGGGTGCTCCTTTGCGATCAGATCAGCGCCAGATCGTCTCCTCGAACGATCGCCCCACGGAGATGAGCGCCACGGGAACGCCCACCGCCTGCTCGACGAATTTTACGTATTCTTGAGCGTTCCCGGGCAGCTCCCGCCAGGTGCGGCAGCCCCGGATGTCCTCGGACCAGCCGGGGAGCGCCTCGTAGATGGGCTCGCACCGGCCGAGCGTCTCGGCGTCGGGGGGGAAGCGCTCGATCGTTTCCCCCTCGCAGCGATAGGCCACGGCCACCTTCAGCTCTTTCAAGCCCGTGAGCACGTCGAGCTTCATGAGCGCCAGCTCCGTGAAGTCGTTGATCCGGGCGGCGTAGCGCAGGGCCACCAAGTCGAGCCAGCCGCACCTCCGCGGCCGCCCCGTGGTCGTCCCGAACTCGTCCCAGGGGTTGGCCCCCGTCCCGCGGAGCCGCTCCCCGATCTTGCCCGTCTCCTCCGTGGGGAACGGCCCCGCGCCCACCCGGGTGGTGTACGCTTTGAGCACCCCGATCACCCGATCCAAGCGCCTTGGGGACACCCCCGCGCCCACGCCCACCCCGCCCACCGTGGCGTGCGAGGAGGTCACGTAGGGGTACGTCCCGAAGTCGATGTCGAGGAGCGTCCCCTGCGCGCCCTCAAACAAGACCGTCTCGCCCCGGTCGAGGGCCTCGTGGAGGAGCTCGGCCGTGTGGGTAATCCCGCTCCGAAAGCCCTCAGCAACCCGCAAGATTTCGTCCGCCAGGGCGTCCGGACGAATCCGGGCCAGCTCGTCGTTCCCGGGGTAGAGGGCCAGGAGCCGCTCGACGTTGCGCTTGAGCTTCTCGCAGAAGCGCTCCGGATGCAAAAGATCGCCTACCCGAAGCCCGCGGCGGGCGACCTTATCTTGGTAGGCGGGCCCGATCCCGCGGGCTGTGGTGTCCAGCTCGCTCTTGGCCCCCTCCAGGCGCTCCACGATGGGGTGATACGGCAAGATCAGGTGGGCCCGCTCGCTGATGTAGAGCCGAGGCTCTCGGCCCAGGGCTTGCTTCAGTTGCTCGTACTCCTGGGCGAGCGAGAAGGGCTCGATCACCATCCCGTTGGCCAGCACGCCCGCGCAGTGGGGGTGCAGCGCGCCCGAGGGGATCAAGTGGAACTTGAACTCCGAGGGACTGTCCGTTTGAGAGCCCTGTCCCTCGCCCACCACGACGGTGTGCCCGGCGTTCGTCCCGCCGTTGAAGCGCACGGCCCAGTCGGCGTCCTGCGCCAGGAGATGGGCGATCTTCCCCTTGCCCTCGTCGCCCCACTGGGCCCCGATCACCGCGATCGCCGTCATCGGTTACGGTTCCTCCCTTGTCTTTTCGCCTTGTCCTTGTCCTCTTTCGGATAAGCGCAAGCTCACGTCCTCCGCCAAGAGCTCCACCCTTCCCCCGGTGTCCCATTCTACCACGAGCCGCCCCCGGGGCGAGAGCTCGACCACCCGGGCCGGGACGGGCTCCTCCCGCTCCCTCCCCCCGTCCGCCTGCTTCTTTACCGTGACCCGATCGCCCGGCTGCAGGAGCGAGACCTCGGGCCAGCGCTCCCGCACGAACGAAAAGCCCTCCTGCCGAAAGCGCGCGTAGTCGCGGGCGATCTCCCGAAGAGCGACCGCGTAGAAGCCCTCGAGCGGGACGGGGTGGCCTACGGCCTCCCGCAGCGAGATCGCGGGGACGCCCGGAGGCGGGGGGTTGTTCACGTTGATCCCCACGCCCGCGACCGCCCACTCCACCCGCTGGCCCTGAGCGCTCAGCTCCAGCAGAATTCCCCCGAGCTTGCGCCCCAAGAGCCAGAGGTCGTTGGGCCACTTCACGCCCACGGGCACCTCATAGGCAGCCCTCAACGCACGAGCGAGGGAAACGCCCAGAAGCACCGAGATCCCTCCGGCGTCCGCGGGCGCGATCGGGGGCCTTAGAATTAAAGAAAACCACGCGCCGCCGGGGGGCGAGTGCCAGCCCCGCCCGCGCCGTCCCCGCCCGGCCCGCTGCTCCTCCGCGCTCGCGATCGTGCCCTCGGGCGCTCCCCTTTGAGCAAGCGTACGAGCGAGGTCCATCGTAGAAGCGACTGTGGGTTGATGGTGCCACTCCCGATAGAAGCGCTCGGGGGCGAGCGCTTCCCGAACCCGCCGGGGGTCCAAGCGCGCCGCCGGGGCCGAAGGGGAAGTAGAAGGCGGGGACGGGGGGGAAGGGCTCATGACGGGGACGTGCTCTTCTTTAGGCCCACCTTGGCCCGCAGGCCGTTTACGCTCAGCTCCTCCACCCGATCCGCGCCGTCCGGGGGCTCCCCCCAGCGGAGCCCGACGGCCAGGGTCTCCGCCCGGAGGCGCTCCTCGAGGCGCTCGACGGCTTCCTTGAGCTCCGGCTCCGCCTCTAAGAAGAGCTCGACGCGGTCCGTCACCTCGTACCCGGCCTTCTTGCGCAGCTCTTGGATGTAGCGAATCAGCTCGCGGACGTACCCCTCGGCCCGCAGCTCCGGGGTGATCTCCGTATCGAGCACCACGACGCACTCCTCGTCGAAGGCCACGGGCGCGCCCCTCTCGACCCGCTCCGTCACCTTGACCTCCTCGGGCGTGAGCTCCACCCGTTGCCCGTCCACCGTGAGCGCGTAGGCTCCCCTCTCCTTGAGCGCTTGAGCGACCTCCTCAGGGTCGGCCTGCTCCAGGGCCCCCTTGATCTTGGGGGCCAAGGGCCCGAACTTGGGGCCGATCGCGCTCATCTGGGGCTCGACCTCCCGGCGCACGTGCTGAGAGCGGAGATCTTCGTCCACAAAGCGCAGCTCCTTGACGTTGAGCTCAGACTTTACGATCTCGACGATCTCCTCGGGAAGCTCCTTGACGGCGTGCTGAACCGTCATCGCGCGGAGGGGTTGGCGAACTTTGATGTTGCAGTTCTTGCGCGCGGCCCGGCCCAGCGAGGTGATCTGCCGGGCGACGGCCATCTGTCCCTCTAATTCCTCATCCGTGCGGGCGGGATCGCCCTCCGGGTAGCGACAGAGGTGGACGCTCTCCTCCTCGGGGGCCCCCAAGCCCCGGTAGATCTTCTCCGCGATGAAGGGCGTAAACGGCGCAAGGAGCTTCGCAAGCCCCAGGAGCATCTCATAGAGGGTGGAGTACCCGCTCCGCTTGTCGTCCGTAAACTCGGAACCCCAGAAGCGGGGGCGCGAGACCCGCACGTACCAGTTGCTTAAGTCCTCCACGAATGCCTCGACCGCCTGGGTGGCCTTCACCACGTCGTAGGCGTCCAGGGCTGCGACGACCGTTTGGGCCGTGTGCTCGAAGCGGGAGACGATCCAGCGATCGAGCAGGGTCCGCTCCTCGAGCGCGACCCCGTGTTGCGCGTACTCGAACCCGTCGATGGACGCGTAGAGCGCGAAGAAGTTCCAGACGTTTTCGACCGTGCCCAGGAATCGGCTGCGGACCTGCTTGGCACCCTCGAGCGAGATGGGCCGGTCGCGCCAGGGGGCGCTGCCCGAGTAAAGATACCAGCGCAGGGTGTCCGCGCCGAACTCGTCGACGATGGCCATGGGGTCCAGCACGTTCCCCCGGGACTTGCTCATCTTGCGGCCCTTCTCGTCCAGCCCGAGGCCCGTCATCAAGACGTGACGGTAGGGGTGGGGGTAGGGCTCGTCCGGGTACAGCAACGTGCTCGTCACCATGAGGGTGTAGAACCAGCCGCGGGTCTGGTCGATGGCCTCGCAGATGAAGTCCGCCGGGAACTGCTCCCGCCAGATCTCCTGGTTCTCAAAGGGGAAGTGCCACTGGGCCGTGTGCATCATCCCCGAGTCGAACCAGCAGTCGATCACTTGGGGGACGCGGCGCATCGTCCCCGAGCAGTCGGGGCATCTTAATATTACTTCGTCGATGTAGGGCTTGTGGAACTCGACCCGCTGCGCCAGGTCTTTGTCGAGGGCGTGCTCGACGAGCTCCTGTCGGCTCCCGATGCAGACTTGCTCCTGGCACTCCTCGCAGATCCAGACGGGCAGGGGCGTCCCCCAGTAGCGGTCGCGGGAGAGCGCCCAGTCCTTCATCGTCTCTAGAAAGTTCCCGTAGCGCCCGTCGCGGACGTGCTCCGGGTGCCAGTGGACGTGTTGGTTGTTCTCGATGATCTCGCGCTGCTTTGCGGTCGTCTTAATGAACCACGACTCCAGGGCGTAGTAGAGCAGGGGGGTGTCGCACCGCCAGCAGAAGGGGTACGAGTGCGTGTAGTTCTCGACCTTGTAGAGGAGCCCCCTCTCCTTGAGATCCCGAATGATGCGCTTGTCGGCCTCTTTTACGAACATCCCGGCGTAGGGCTCGACCTCGGGGAGGAAGCGCCCGTTTAAATCCACGGTGTGGTGCCTGGGAAGGCCAAGGCGCTGGCCCAGTTGATAGTCCTCCTCACCGTACATGACGGCGGTGTGCACCACCCCGGTGCCCTCTTCGGTGGAAACCATCTCGCCCGTCTGGGCCGTCACGAACCACGCCCTGGGCTTCTCGCCTTGGGCTTCCAACAGCCGCCGCAGATAGGGGAAGAG
>JALUUA010000287.1 GCA_027021605.1 Candidatus Bipolaricaulota bacterium
GAGTGCGTCCAGGGGGACTGGGTGATGAGCTTGATGACCTCGCTGACCCGCGAGCGCCCCTCGACGAGGATCACGTCGCCCGGCCGGACCTCGTAGCAGAGGCGCTCGAAGTCGTACAGCGGCGCCCCCGGGGCGGGCCGCTCACGCTCCCTGGTGAGCCAGCCCGTCACCTTGCGGGCGACGTGGCGCTTGAGCCTCGCGAGCATGGGCCCGCTCCTTCCGGCCGCCGTCTCCGGGACGGAAGGCCTCCGTTCCCGTTAGCGGCCGCCTCTCCCACAAATTTAGACAGTCCGGGAAGCGGGCGTTCGGACGCCCGTCACACCACGACGGGCGCTAGTGCGGCTGCAATGGCCTCCGGGACGAGGGAAAAGGAAAGAAGGCGTCGAACCGAGACGGCCGCCAGCAGGAAATGGAGAAGGCTAACAGGGCTTAACTGGCTTGTATTCCCAATGTCTTGCAGTATATTTTTAAAGCATTCTCTCTCCATCGCGCTTCGTTGTTGCCACTCCAGCAGCTGCTCGTCAGGCCGCGTCCACGACCTCCGTTGCCAGGCGCTTGCCCAGCACGGCGAGGGCACGTTCCAGGTGGCCGATGCGGGTCTGATGATCCAGATCGAGCATGCGTCGCACCACGGTCTCGCTCACGCCCAGACGCTTGGCCAGACGGGCGTTGCTGAGCCCCGCCTCGCGCATGGCCTGGTAGAGGGCGAGCTTGGCCGAGACCAGCACCGGCAGGGGGATGCCAATCTGGCCCTTGCGCACGGGAGAGGGAGCAGGAATCGAGCGGCGCTGCTCCACATAGCCGCCCAGGGCCGCGATCAGTGCGTCCTGTGCCTCACGCAAGGCTTCCTCCCGGGTGACGGCGTCCGTGCCGGCTTCAGGCACATCGGGGAAGGTCACCAGCCAGAAGCCACCTTCGTCACGTTCGACGCTTGCAGGGTAGACGTAGCGCATATCCTAGAGTTCCTCCTCAATTCCGAGGTCACGCAGCATCTTCCGTAGCAAGGCGGGACCGATCTCCTTTTTCCGGTCCTTCAGCGTCGTGAAGCGGCTGCCATAGTAAAGAAGGACGAGGGCGTGGCGCACGCCGGTATGCGGATAATGTGGATTATGTCAACTCGGCTTGGCGCTATCCTCGAGGCCCTCCTGCGCCCGATCTCCCCCACCCGGCACGAGGCTTGCTACCTCGCGGCCTGACCCGACCGAGAAGAAAAAAGCGGGAGACGATGCTGGTCCGAGACGACGACCTCGCGGGCCTGCGCGCGCTCGCGGGCCTTTCCATCGACGATGCCGCACGCATCTTCGGCCGCTCAGCGCGCACCTGGCGGCGC
>JALUUA010000288.1 GCA_027021605.1 Candidatus Bipolaricaulota bacterium
GCGGGAGTTCTACGAGCCCCTCTCCAAGCGCTTGGCCCAAGTCCAACAGGAGCTGGGCCAAAAGCGCGTCTTTCAGATTTTAACAGACGTGAACTGCCCCAACTGCGGGGCCGTCATGGAGGTGCGCTTCTGGAAGGGGAAGGCGTTTCTGGGCTGCACCCGCTACCCCGAGTGCAAGACCACCATCGACTTCCCCCCGACGGTGGAGTACGTCTACAAGGGCAAGCGCGTGCTGGTGAGCGAGAAGCTGCAACTGCACCGAGAGCAAAAGGCCGAGCGCGCCGCCGCCCTGCCCCAGAAGACCTGCCCCGAGTGCGGCGCGCCCATGGAGCTCAAAGAAGGCCGCTTCGGGCGCTTCTACGGGTGCACGAACTACCCCAAGTGCAAGGCCACAGAGCCCGTCTCCACGGGCGTTCCCTGCCCCCTGTGCGGGCGGGATATTGTCGAGAGGTACGCCCGCAGCAAGAAGCGGGTCTTTTATGGGTGCCAGGGCTACCCCGACTGCACGTTTGCCGTAAACGAGCGGCCCGTCAAATTGTGCCCGAAGTGCGACCAAGGCGTGCTCGTCGAGCGCAAGGAGCAGCTCATCTGCACGAACAAATCTTGTGGGCACCGCGAGGAGCTTCCCGCGGAGGCAAAGGCGGAAGCCGAAGAAGAGACCGCAGCGACGACCGTCTCCCCCAACTAGGGCCATGACCCGGGCAGGGACAGAAGACCCCAAAGCCCGCTTCGAGCGCTACCTCAACGTGAGGAGCGCCTACACGCCCTTGTGGACCCCTCGAGGGCACTTGGCCTTCTTAAGCGACATCACGGGCGTCCCCCAGCTCTGGGCGCTCGCTCGACCGGGGGAGTGGCCCGAGGCACTCACCCACTACTCCGAGCGCATCTCCACCGCCGCCTGCTCCCCCACGGGCGAGGAGATCGTCTTCGGCATGGACGCCGGGGGCAACGAGCGGGACCAGCTCTTTCGCCTTGTGCTCGACCCCGAGGGGCGAATCCTCTGTGAAAGACTCACGAATGCCCCGGAGGCGATTCACACCCTGGGGGGATTCTCGCCCTCCGGGGGGGAGATCGCCTTTGCGTCCAACCGCCGGGACCCCGCGCAGTTCGACGTCTACACCCTCGATGTGCGAACGGGTGAGGAGCGCCGCGTTTGGGAGGGCAACGGCATGGTCCACGTCCTGGGCTTCTCGCCCGACGGCGCGCAACTCTTGATCGCAAGGGTGCACGCGAGCTTTCACCAGGAGCTGTTCGTCTGGGATCGGGGCTCGGGAGATCTCAAGCGGCTCACTCCCCCCAAAGAGGCCCGTTTTTTGAACGCCCGCT
>JALUUA010000289.1 GCA_027021605.1 Candidatus Bipolaricaulota bacterium
TGGGGCTGGCGGGCTTTTCCCTGGAAAAAGCGCTCTTCGAGAGCGCTTCCGCCCTGGGGACGGTGGGGCTCTCCCTGGGGGTGACTTCCCCGGAGCTGGCGGGATGGGCTAAACTCGTCTTGATCCTGGACATGTGGGCCGGGCGGCTCGAGATCCTGCCCGTCCTGGTGCTGCTCTACCCGGGGACGTGGCTCGCCCGCGCCCGGAGCTGAGTTTAAGAAGGCGGATGGGGAGGACGAGATGAGGGTCGTGATCGTGGGCGGGGGGGCCATCGGCCGGGAGCTGGCGGAGAACTTGATCCGCCGCGGGGGCCACGAGGTGGTGCTGATCGACGCGGACGAGAAGCGCTGCGAGCAGCTGGCGGCCGAGCTGGACGCGCTGGTGCTCCACGGTGACGGGACGGACCCCGAGCTGCTCAAGAAGGCCCGCACAGAGGAGGCGGATGCCCTGGTGGCCGTCACGGGCTCGGACGCGATCAACACGGTGATCGCGATGCTGGGGAGCCGGTTGGGCGTCTCCAACCTCGTCGTGAAGCTGAACGACGTGGGGCTGCGGGCGGCGTGCCGCGAGATCGGCGTGCGCAAGATCATCGCCCCCAAGATCGTCGCGGCCGCTGAAATTTTCGCCTCGCTCCACGGGTTCGACCGGCTGGACCTCTCGCTGGCGGTGCGCGGCGGCCTGCGGCTTACGGAGGTCGAGCTTGCCCCCGACTCCCCCGCTGTGGGACAGACGCTGGGGGAGCTGGAGCTGCCCCGGGGCGCTTTGGTGATAGCGGTGCTGCGCGAGCGGGGGGAGCGGGCGCTCGTCCCCCGCGGCGACACGAGGCTCGAGGCGGGGGACGTGCTCCTCCTGCTGGGGGAGGGCGAGGACACCCTCGCGAAGGCCGAGGAAGCGCTACTGCCGGGGTGAAGCGGGAGGAGACGGCCGAGTTCGCGCCCGCGCCCTGGGCGCGAAATCCCCGTGAAGGCGAGGTGAAGTCTGTCCACAGCGGGGAGGTCGGAGGGGGGACCTCCAGCTTCCTGCGTTCCTCTGTCTGGAGATCCCCCCCTAAGGCATGGGGAAGCGCTCCTACGGGTCAGCGTAATACTCCCACGATCTTGATTCTGGGCTTACTGCGCCGGAAGAAGGCGCGTAGCGGATCATGGGATCTCCTCAGCAACCGGGGCGACCCGCCCCCGCAGCTCTACCTGGACCTCCGGCCGCTCGGGGTCGTTGCTCCGCAGGAAGATGACCCGATAGATCTCCTCCTCCTCGAGCCCCTCCGCGCGCATCGCCTGGGGGTCGAAGGTGACCCGCAGGGGAGTCGTCTCCCCGGGCCGAAGC
>JALUUA010000290.1 GCA_027021605.1 Candidatus Bipolaricaulota bacterium
CCCAGAGCGGGGCGGTGGCCGCCAACGGGGTCTACCTCTTCGTGCTCACGACCCGGGATCGGGAGGGCCGCCTCTTCCACCGCCTCGGGAGGGTGGTCGTCCTCCGCTAGGCAGCCCCTTGGGCAGCCCCTAGGGGCCCTTCGGCGGGGGCGGAGGGGAGAAGGCCGGGGGCAGGAGCGCCCAAGCGAGCCAGAAGTCCCCAACGCGCTCCGCCTCGGCGGGGAGCGCGATCTCCCTCCCCTCCTCCGGGGCGTAGACGACGCTTACGCCGTCGGGCGCGCTCCCGCCCCGGCCCCGGTCCCGGATCCGGAGGCGCAGGGCACGAAGCGGGAGCGAGACCTCCGAGGGGAGAGCGGGCCGGAGCGCCTTGTAGGCCGCCTCCTTGAGGGTCCAAGCCAAGACGAGGGTGCACGGGTCGTCCCCCCCTTGGGGGCTTAGCTCCTCGAGCAGCTTCCGCTCCTCCGGCCGGAGGAGGCGCTCCGCCAGGCGCGGGTGGACGGGGCGCACCCGCTCGATGTCCACCCCGATGCGGCCCTCCCGGGTGGGGTCGGCAAGCCCCGCCAGCCCCCGGTCCCCGCAGTGGGCCAGGGAGAGCGAGACCTCCAGGAGCTCGCCCTTGACGAGGACCCGCGGAGCCCCGGAGGGGGTGGGCACGATCTCGATCTCCCGCGGGCTCGGCGGGGGGCAGCCGCCCCCCTCTGCCCGAAGGTGCTCCCGAAGGAGGGCCTTGGCCGCCCAGCGCCCTACCCACCAGCTCCTTCGCCGCCGGGGGGAGCACCGCTCGTAGAACGCCCGCTCCCGGGGCGAGAGCCACGCCTCCGGAAGCTCCTCAGAGATCGATGGACAACAGACTCGATACAGCCGGGGCATCCCTTGCTCCACCCTCCCTCATTGCACGACCAACGGTATCCGCTCCCGAGCGGAGGGACAAGCTCATAGGTTAAAACCCCGACGCTTTAGGAGCCAGCCGTACAGGTGAGGGCGATCCCGGGGACAAGCCCATAGGTTAAAACCCCGACCAAAAGCGGAGGGTCCCGTCCCGGGAGGCGGAGACGAGGAGCCCGCCGTCGGGGCTGAAGGCGAGGGCCTCCACCCGGTCGAGGTGCCCGCGCAGCACCCGCACGGCCTCCCCCGTAAGCCGCCACTGAATCACGGTCCCGTCGTCCGCAGCGGAGAGGAGCCATCGGCCCCCCGGGTGAAAGGCCACGCTGCGCACCCAGCCCTCGTGTCCCCGGAGCGCGCGAACCCCCGGCACGAAGCTCGACGTCTCGTCGGGCGCAGAGTCGGCATCCCGGGCGGCGGCCTGCCACTCCCAGAGGCGGACGGTCCCGTCCCGCGACCCGAGGGCGATCCAACGGCCGTCGGGGCTGAACGCCACGCTCAAGATCCACCCCAGCCGCCCCCGCAGGGCTTTTACCAAACGGCCCGAGAGGGCCTCCCAGACTTTTACGGAGGCATCCCGCGACCCCGTAGCGAGCCACCGGCCTTCTAGGTCGAAGGCTAACGAAAAGACGGCCTCGGGGTGGGCCCGCCAGCGCCCGATGAGCCGCCCCGTGAAGCGATCCCACAGGAGCACGGAGCCGTCCTCCGCGCCCGCCGCGAGGAGCTGCCCGCTCGGGTGGAAGGCGACCGCCCCGATCCCCACCCCTCCGTCGGGGTGGGGGAGCGTGAAAACCCTGCGCCCCGTGGCAACCTCCCAGACGATCACGGCGTCGTCCTCGGGGGAGGCGGAGGCGAGCAGCTCGCCGTCGGGGCTGAAGGCCAGCGAGCGCACGTAGCCCGCGTGCGCCTCCCAAGCGCGAATCGGTGGGAGGGCAACGGGCGAGATCCACCGGATCTCGCCCGCGACGCACCCCCGGGCCTCGGTGCGGCGGGCGCACCCGCCCGCGGCCGCGGACCGCCCGTCGGGGGAGAAGGCCACCGCCGTCGCCCCGTGGGCGAACTCCGCGCGCGCGGCCGCCCGCAGCACGAACCCGGAGCGGACCGCCACGCGGACGCCCTCCCCGGCCGTCGCCACCGCCCCCAGGTAGACGGGCCGCCAAAAGACAAAGCGCTCCCCCTGAAAGAGGTCCGCGGGAAGGAGCAGCTCCCGCTCGAACCGGGAGCTCGCCGCGCGCAGCTCCCAGGAGGCGCGCCCCAGCTCGCGATCTCCGGAGTCGATCGCGGAATCCGGGGAGAGGAGAAACGCCACGTCCACCCGAAGGGGCTCGACGCGCAACAGGAGCCCCCCTTCCAGCTCCCAGCGCGCCCCCAGGCGGACGCGGATCGGCTGCCCCGCCACCCCCAAGTACGCTTGCCCGCCTCCCCCACCCGGGGAAGCCCCCTCCAGCTCGAGCTGCACCCGGCCCGCGGTCGGAGAGCGCGCCGCCCGGCAGCCCCCGCCCCGGTCTCCATTCCCGACGTCCCGATTGCCCTCGCCCGCAAGCCGAGCGGGGTCCTCGGCGCGCAGCGCGCACCCTTGATTTTCCCCGAGGAGGTTGTCCCGCAGCTCCACCCGGCTCTCCCCCTCCACCCGGACGCCGTCCTCCCCGTTGTGCTCGAACGCGCTCTCGGAAACGCCCACCCCGGGGCTATCCTGCACGACAAGGCCGGACCCCCGACTCCCCCGCACGACGACCCGCTCCAGCGCGACATCCTCGCTTTCCTCCACGCGGATCCCGTCGATGGGGCTCTTTACAACTTCAACCCCCTCGAGCCGGATTGCGCGGCTGCGGCGGATCCGTACGCTGCCGCTCTGTATCCTGAGGTCTTGGAGAGTCACATCCCTTGCGTCGATTACCCCGATCCAGCCCTCCCAGATCGTTTCCTGCTGCCCCTCCCCCTCCACGGTGAGGGGCTTGTTGAGAAGGGCGATCCCGCGATGGCGACCGGCCCAGAGGCGGATCACGTCCCCGGGCGCGGCGGCCTCCACGGCCTCCTGTAGACCCTTATAGGGACAGCCCTCGGGGCAGACGAGCAGGACCCGCGGGAACGGCAGCAGCGGGGACGGTGAGGGCGCCCCGCCCTCCCAAAGGACAAGGCATCCCAGCCCCAGGAGGAGGAGACCCCACCGCCACCGGGGCGCGGACGTCGGGACCCTCCCGCCTGTCCTTCCGCTTCCGTCCGTCTTCTTCGGCTGGGGGCCCATGGCTCTCCGTACGGGAGTGTAGGCCACCGCGGGCGGGGTGCCAAATCCCCCATCCCCCCTGATCAAGATCAATTCGTCCGTTGATGGAGATCATAAAAAGAGCGGGCGCTTCGCCGTATCAAGATAGTGACATCCATCAGGGCCCTCCGCACGCGGAGGGCGGAGGAAGGAGGTGACACCGCATGTGGAAGAAGACGGCGATTGGGATCGTCCTGGGGGCGCTCGTCGTCGCCTTCGCCTTCGGCGTCGGGACCACGGTCCTCACGCAGGAGGAGGAGGTCCCCGCGATCCCGGGGATCACCGTCGAGGACGACCACCCCAACGGCTGCGTGAACTGCCACCGCGAGCGCCCGGACATCGGTCGGGACTTCCGGCTGTCCACCTACATCGAGGAGTGGGCCACCGAGGGGACGCCGGAGGAGATCCTCGAGCTGGCCCAGGCGGCCTGGCCGGAGGCCTCCCTCAGCGGTAAGCACCCGAACGTCGCGGAGATGACCGCCACCCGGGAGCTGCCCACCGCCTGCATGACCTGCCACTCGGAGGAGGGGGACAAGCCCCTGTCGAGCTACCTCCACCTGCAGCACTTCGCCGGGGGCGCGGAGAACCACTTCGTGACCCTCTACGGCGGCTACTGCACGCAGTGCCACTCCGTGGACCTCAACCTCGAGGAGCCGCCGGCGGGCGGCATCGGGATCAAGACGGGCAAGGAGGGCGAGTAGGACAAGGAGGGCAAGCAGGACGAGTAGAACAAGCAGAACAAGCGGAGGAACACAGCGCCTCGAGACGGGCAGCCCTTGGAAGGGGGACGGGCGGATGGGGCATCGAGTCCAGTCGATCCCTACGATCTTGGCCGGGCATGGTATGCCGAAAGCCTCCTAGCCCCCCCCCCCCCCCCCCCCTCCCGCGAAGGGGGCTTCCCCTGCCCCCCTGACGCGGATCAAGCGAAGGTCTGACCCCGATCATGGAAAGCCGGGGACCCTCCTCCCCAAGATGGGGCGTCCGCAAGGGGGCTTCGTATGGCAACCCGTTGGGCCATGGTGGTGGATCTTCGCAGGTGCATCGGCTGCCACGCCTGTCAGGTGGCGTGCAAGGCCGAGATGGGCACCCCCCTGGGGGTCTACCGCAACTGGGTGAAGGTCGTCCAGAAGGGCCGCTACCCCAACGTCAGCCTCTCGTTTCTGCCCTCGTTCTGCAACCACTGCGAGAACCCCATCTGCGTGCGCAACTGCCCCACCCAGGCTACGTACAGACGGGAGGACGGCATCGTCATGCAGGACCCCCACCGCTGCATCGGCTGCAAGTACTGCATGGCCTCCTGCCCCTATGACGTGCGCTTCCTCGACCCCCTGAAGGGGATCGTCCAGAAGTGCACTTGGTGTCATCATCGCCTGGACGTGGGCCTGGAGCCGGCGTGCGTGAACGCCTGCCCCACCCGGGCCCTCATCTTCGGGGACCTGGGTGACCCGGAGAGCGAGGTCGCCCAGGTGCTGGCCCGCAACGCCGTCCAAGTGCTCAAGCCCGAGAAGGACACCCTCCCCCACGTCTTCTACATCGGGGCCGATATGGTCGCCATGCGCACCTACGGCGGGGCCGAGGCGCGTGAGGTGGAAGTCGACTGGGTCCGCTGGTTCCTGGCCAAAATCGGGCTTTTGCGCCCGCGGGCCCCCGTCCGGGAGTGATCGGCATGGAACAGGACGTCCAAGTCCTCTACAACGTCTTCCACGAGCCGCCGCTGGGGTTTTGGATCGCCCTCTACTTCTACATGACGGGTCTGAGCGCCGGGTCGTTCATTCTGTCGACGCTCTCCTACGGGTTCGGCCTCAAGAAGTACAAGCCCATCGGGTTTATCGGGGTCGTGCTCGCCACGGTGCTCCTGGTGCTGGCGCCCCTCAACTTGATCATCGACCTGGGGCGGCCGGAGCGCTTCTGGCACCTCTTTCCCTACCTCAACGTGAGGTCGCCCGTGACCTGGGGGTCGTTCCTGCTCACGATCTACCCGATCAACTGCCTCATTTATGCCTACTTCATGCGGAAGAAGAACGACCGGATGACCAAGATCTTCGGGCTGATCGGGATTCCCCTGGCGATCTCCGTCCACGGGTACACGGGCTTCATTCTCGCTTTGAGCAAGGCCCGGGCGCTGTGGAACACGGCCGTGATGCCCATTCTGTTCCTGGTTTCGGCCATGGTCTCGGGGATCGCCCTGATGATCCTCGTCGTGCAGATCCGCAAGCTCTTCGCGCCCCCGGGGGCGCGGGCGACCTACGACGCGATCCTGGTGGACCTCGGCCGGATCCTCGCGGCCTCGATCCTGGCCGATCTGTTCTTGATCTTCAGCGATGTGCTGGTGCTCTTTACGGCCGATACCGAGGCCCGCGAGGCGGCGATCATGATCCTCAGCCTCGACTTCAGCCCGCTCTTCCTGGGGGTGGAGGTCTTCCTGGGCTCGCTGGTGCCTTTGGCGATCCTGGCGCTGCCGCAGCTCAACAAGCGGCCGGGGTGGCTCTCGCTGGCCGCGGCCTGCGTGATGCTGGGGATCCTGGCCATGCGCTACATCATGGTGATCGGAGGACAGCACCTTCCGCTCAGCTAGCGGGCGGAGGCGAGAGCGAAGCGAGGAGGGCAGAGGGCAGAAGGCAGAGGGCAGGCAGAGAGATGACGCGACGGGAGTTTCTGCGCTGGGCGTTCTGGGCCGCAGCCGCGGGGGCGGCCTACGGCTACGGGTTCCTCCTCGGCGGGCGGGCCCGGGAGCTGGCCCGCGGGGGCTGGAGCATCGGCCGGACCACGGGGGCGCCGCGGGTGGCCGTCCCCACGGTCTGTAGGCTCTGCCCTGCCCGCTGCGGGATCCTGGGCTACCTCGAAGACGGGGTCCTCGTCAAGATCGAGGGGAACCCCAAGGACCCGAACGCCCGCGGGGGGATCTGCCCCCGGGGTCTGGCGGCCGTGCAGCTCTTCTACCAGCCGGACCGGCTGCTCCGGCCGCTGCGCCGCGCGGGCCCCCGCGGCAGCGGGAGGTGGGAGCCCGTCGACTGGGATGCGGCCCTCGAGGAGCTTGCGGAAAAGCTCGCCGAGCTTCGCACAGGCTCGCGATCGCTGGCGATCCTGAGCGGCCCGCCTGCGGGTCCGACGCATCCCCTTATCGAGAGGTTCGTAAGCGCCCTGCCCCGGGCGGTCCTGGCGCCCGCCCAAGAGCTACATCGGGCCAACCGCGCCGCGGCCCTCAAGCTCACCTGGGGC
>JALUUA010000291.1 GCA_027021605.1 Candidatus Bipolaricaulota bacterium
CGTGGCCGTGGCCACCCACGACGCCCGGATCCTCGAGTGGGCCCGGCGCTACGCCCGCGACCGCAAGATCCCCACGGAGGCGTTTGAGTTCCAGATGCTCTACGGCGTCCGGCGGGACCTGCAGTTGCAGCTGGCCCAGGCGGGGTACCGCGTGCGCGTCTACGTTTCGTACGGCCGAGAGTGGTATCCCTACTTCATGCGCCGGCTGGCGGAGCGGCCCGCCAACCTCGCGTTCTTGGTCCGCAACCTGCTGCGGGCTTAGCCCCTCCCCACGCGAAGCGCACAACAAAGACGCACACGACCAAAACGGGATGCGAAAAAGAGCGACCGGAGGCCCGGAGGGCCCCCGGTCGCTCTTGGGCTAAGATCCCCTACGCTCTGCTGAGCCGCCAAAGGGGTGATCCTAGCTCGTCCGTCCTTCGTTGCCAGAAGGTCGCTGTCTGTCTAGCTTTCGCTTCGGTTCTGCCTGTACGTCGGCTCTCGTTGAGCTCTCCCTTCTGAGGGATGGGATGAGTGGAGCTAGATCCCTCAGAAGAGGAAGGCCACGGCGATGCCGGCGATGCCCGCCAGGAGGGCGACGATCGCCAAGCCCTGGGCGGCATCGGCGCGGGCCTTGGCCTCCTTGGCCTGTTGGGCCGCGATGACGGTGGCCGTCTCCTCGACCTGGAGGCGGATCTCCTCGGGGCTGGGGGCGCGCGGGATCGCCGCGAGCACCTCCGCGCGGATCTCCTCCTTCAGGCCCTCCAGGCTCTGCAGGCTCTCCTGGAGGCTTTGGACGGCCTGCCGGTTGCTCTCCAGCTCCATGACGATCTCGGCGAGCTTCGCCTCGAGCCGCTCGATCCGCTTTTGGAGCTGAGGCGCGATGTCCGGCTTCTCCGGCTTCTCCTTCATCGCCTGCAGCGCCTGCCGGAGCTCCTGGAGCTCCGCCCGGATCGCGGCGATCTGGGCGGCGTTCTCCTCGGTCATCTTGCCCGCCTCGGTGATCTGGCGGGCGTTGACCTGGATCTGCGCGTTGAGCTCCTGGAGCTGCTCGGCCAGCTGCTGGATCCGCGGGCGCATCTCGCGCATCTGCTGCAGGGCGTCTTGGATTTGGGCCGTGCGGGCCTGGAGCCCCTCGATGCGGGCCTCCATCTCCGCGAACTTCGCCTGCAGCTGCGCGGTGGTGTTGGCCAGGCTCTCCACCTGGTCGAGCTGGTCCTTGACCTCCGCGATTTGGGCCTCGAGGTCCTCCAGGCGCGCGGAGAGCGAGCCGATTTGGGAGTCGAGCCGGGCCGAGAGGCCCTCCAAGCTCGCCTGCAGCCCGCGGGTGTTGCTGTCGAGCTGGGAGGCGAGGCCCTCGAGCCCCGTCTGCAGCCCGGCGATGAACCCGCGCAGCTGCTCCCGCTCGCTCTGGGCCACGTCGAGCTGGCCGAAGATCGTCCCCAGGTTCTCCTGGAAGGTCTGGACGACGATGAGCGCGTTGTCGACCGACTCCTGGAGCTTGGCGATGCTCAGCTCGTTGGTCTGGATTCGGTTGGAGAGCGCCTCGATGCTGGCGTCCAGGCGGGCGTTCAGCTCGGCGACCGACTCCTTGAGGTACTTGACCTTCTCGGGCAGTTCGCTGAGTACGGCCACCTGGTCTGCCAGCTGAGCCACCGTGCCGGAGAGCTTCTTCAGCTCGAAGGTGTTGTCCTTGGCGACGCGCTCGGCGGCGAAGAGACGGGGTCGGAAGTTCTCGAGATCCGAAACCACGTTCTCCGAGACCCGCTGCACCTGCAGCGTGAGCGACTTGACCAGGGACTCCAAGCCGTCGACGGTGGCCTCGAGCTGAGCCAGCTTCTCCTTGAGCGCCGACGTCTCGTCGGCGTAGGCAGAGCTTAGGGTAAAGCCCAAGAGAGTGACAAGCAGCAAGGCCAGAGCCGTCCGCTTGTACGCTTTACGTATGCGCATGTGTCTTATCCCCCCTTTAGCGTTGGCCTGATTCTAAGCGGCTTTTCTGGGGGTATCAGTAATCGGAGTCACACTCGCCCGGAAGTCCCGAAGGGAAGCGACAAAGGGGGCATCCCCGGCGGAGAGCCCCGCTTTTGCCCTCGGAAGGGGTGGACCCTAGGGAACCCTATGCCGGGGACCGAAGAGGCAAATACGGGCACCTGAGAGGGAATCCCTGTTAGTGCGCTCCTGTAGCGCGATTTTGGGGCCTGCGGCCCTGATAGTCCGTTAATATTTCTTAACGGACATGCATCAAAGGGGGGAGGGACCGGTCGCCGCCGACCCAGACGTTGCCGAGGTGTTGCACCTGGGGTATACTGCGGCTCAGCTTGCACTTTACTCCGCTCAAGGAGGGATGGGCATGGCAGTTTGGCTTCCGCAGGCGCCCCAAGCGCGCGAATCGCAGTCCAAGGCCGGTCCCCGTCGGGCCGATGGGTTCTCCCTTCTTTTCCCTTTCTCCTCCCCCCTCTTCCCGTACGCCTACGCCTATAGCTCCTCCTGCTGGCCGTATCGCCTCGGGTGAGGCGAGGGGCCCTTCTCTCTAGAGTAGAAGTAGATCCCCTTTTCACATTCGTTTCGGTCGTCCCCTAGCTCGATAAGTTCGGGTCCCCGTCGCCGATCTCGGAAGCCTGTGCTCCGGGCCCGGTGTCTTGGCTTTTGACCTCGAGATGGGACCCGAAGGAGCGCAACAGCCTGGTGGGCCGGGCCAGGCCGGTCCGGGCTAAGCCCGGCTAGAAAAGCAAAGGGAAAAAAGAAGGGAGCGAGTTCACATGCGCACCACCAAAACACTGCAAGAGCAGAAACGGAGCCGCAAGGAGCATCCATCCGCCAAGGGTGACCCCAAACCCAAAGGCAAGGGCGACTTACCCCCAGGGCGACGGCGCCTCACGGAAAGGCGCCCGGGACGGGAGCGCGCCGTGGTCCGGGTGGGCAATGTCGCGATCGGGGGAGGGGAGCTGACGGTCGTTGTGGACATCCCCCCGAGGCTACGCAAGGAGCAGGCCCTGCAAGCGGCCGAGGTCGTCGCCCGCTGCGGCGCCCAGGCCCTGGCCATCGGGGACGGCACCGCCGCGTTAGCCCCTACCCCGGCAAGCCTTGACTGCGCGAATCCGCGCCTTAAGCCCGGAGAGCGGGAGGAGGAAAGCCTTCCGTACCTCCGCAAGGCTGCCGAGGCGCGCGGACTCCTCGTGTTCGCCGAGGTGCCGGACCCCGCCTCCGTCGACCCCTTGGCCGAGCACGCGGACGTCTTGGTCGTCGGGGCGCGCAGCATGCAGGATTTCCTCCTGCTGCAGGCGGTAGGGCGCTGCGGCAAGCCCGTCCTCCTCGAGCGCGGGCCCGCTGCAACCGTGGAGGAGTGGCTCTGGGCGGCGGAGTACGTCCTGGCGGGGGGAAACGACCGGGTGATCCTCTGCGAGCGGGGCACCCGCGCCGTTGCGGGTGGACCCGCTCCCCTCAGCTTCGATCTGACCTCCATCCCGACCCTGAAGGCGCAGACGCACCTGCCCGTGCTGATCGCCCCCGGTCCCGCCGCGGGGGCCGCGGAGCGGGTGCCGCCGCTTGCGCGGGCGGGCGTCGCCGCCGGTGCCGACGGGCTGCGAATCGGGATCCAGCTCGACCCCGAACCCGAGCCGCCGCCCGGCCACGGCGCCGGGGAGCCCCTCCTCACCCCGGCGCAGCTTCGGGCGCTGGTGGGGCAACTGGGTCGCGTGGCCGAGGCGGTCGGCCGCCCGAGGACCCGGGAGGGGCGATCGAAATGACCACAGGGACGCTGCAGACCGCGTGGCCGCGGAGGGTTGCCATCGTGGGGATGGGGCTCATCGGCGGCTCACTCGCCCGGGCCCTCCGCCGCGCCCGCCCGGAGGTCGAGCTCGTGGGGATCGATCGCCGCCGGGGCCCCCTCGATCGGGCTCGGGCGGCCGGGGTCCTCGACCGAGCCGCCGTCCGCCTGGACGAAGGGGTGGCCGGGGCCGATCTGGTCGTGCTCGCCCTGCCCGTCTCGGCGATCCTCGAGCTGTTACCCCGGCTGCCCTCCCTTCTCCCCCCTTCGGCGGTGGTGACGGACACCGGCTCCACCAAGCGCTGCATCTGCAGCGCGGGCGCGCGGGCCTTGGGGGGACGCTTCGTGGGCGGACACCCGCTTGCGGGGTCCGAGCGCTCGGGCTTTTCCGCCTCCCGAGCCGACCTCTTCGAGGGACGGCCCTGGGCGCTCGTCCCCTCCCCCCACGGGAGCAACGCGGAGGCGCTGGGGAAGGTGCGATCCCTTTTGGAGGAAATCGGGGCGAGGGTATACGCCGTCGACGCCGCCCGCCACGATCGGGTCGTCGCGGCGACCAGCCACGTGCCGCAGCTCCTGTCATGGGCGCTGGCCGACCTCCTGCGCTCCCGGACCGAGGTCGAGGGGTACCCCTACACCCGGCTCCTCGGGGGCGGGGGAGAAGGCTGGCTCCGGCTCGCCCATTCCCCCCAGGGGCTTTGGTGGGACATCCTCGCCACCAACGCCGACGAGGTGGCCCAAGCCCTCGCGGAGCTGCAGCAGCGCCTACACAAATGGGAGATAAACCTGCGCGCCCTTAAGCTTCGCAGGCCGTAAAATGGGGCAGGGACAAGGACGGGCCGTTCGGCAGCCCGCCGGACCCGCTACGTCCCGCGCAGGATCTTCTCCGTGTCCTCCTTGTGGCGGGTCTCCTCGCTGATGATCTCCTGCAGGTCGTTGGCCAGGCCGTAGTCGCCGTAGGCTTCCGCCTGCTTCATCCGCTCGACGTAGCGCTGGATGGTCTCCGTCTCGGCCCGCAGGACGTTCTGGAGCATCTCCTTGGCGTCCCGGGCGGGCGGGACGGGCTCCGGCTGCGTGGTCGGCGTCCCCCCCAACGCCGTGACCTTGTCCGCCAGGAACTGCGCGTGCCGCAGCTCCTCCGGGACCTCCTTGAGGAAGAACTCCTTCAGCTCCTCGCGGTGGATGCCGCTTACGGTCGCCGCGTAGGTGATGTACATCATGACCGCCTGGTACTCGTTCGCCAGGTCGACGTTGAGTCCCTCGATCAGCTGTTCCTTCGTTACCTCGGCCATCGGTTGCCTCCCTTCCCCCTTTCTTCCGTCCCGAGTGCGCGATTCCGTCGATTGCTCGTCGCCGTATTGTAGAGAACGAGGGGGAACGGGCGCAATTCCGGGAGCGGTCACGGTTCCCGGCAAAACGCCTCCCGGCCGCCTACGAACGTGCGGACCGGCCAGCCTACGAGTTGCATCCCCTCGTAGGGCGACCAGCCGCACTTCGTCTCCAACCTCCCGCGCTCGATGCGGGCGACCCGGTGGGGGTCCACCAGGACGAGGTCCGCGCGGAGGCCCTCCCGGATGCGGCCCCTGTCCCCAAGGCTAAAGCGCTCCGCGGGGGTTCGGGAGAAGACCTCCACCAGGCGCGCGAGGGGGAGCCGCCCGCGATGGACGGCGTCCAACAGAAGGGGAAGGGTTGTCTCCACGCCCGGGAGCCCGAAGGGGGCCTTCTCGTAGGGGCGGGCCTTCTCCTCGAGGGTGTGCGGGGCATGGTCGCTCGCCACGATGTCGATCGCGCCCTCGGCGAGGGCCTCCCACAGGAACTCCCGATCCTCGGGGGAGGCCAGGGGCGGGTTCACCTTGAGCAGCGTCCCCCTCTCCCTCGCGTCCCGTTCCGTGAAGTAGAGGTAGTGGGGGCACGTCTCGAGGGTGACGTCCACGCCGTCGCGCTTCGCCTCCTGGGCGAGCCGAACCCCCTCCCGCGTGCGCAGGTGACACAGATGCAGCCGGGCCCCCGTGGTGACGGCCAGGTCGAGCGCGATCTCCACGTCCTCGGCCTCCGGGTGGCCCAACCGCTGGCAGTGGACCGCCAGCACCTTCCCCGTCTCGGCCACCCGCCGGAAGGCTTCCCGCTGCAGGGAGCGGCGGGCGATGACGAGCCCCCCCGTCGTCTCGCCCATGTAGAGCTTAAACCCCACCACCCGCGGCTCGCGGGCCAACTCCCCCACCCTCCTGAGGTTGTCGGGCGTGATCCCCGCAAAGAGCCCGAAGTCCACGGGGGATCGTTCGGCTTTCTCTCGCTTAGCCTTTAAAGCTTGAGGGGTCACGGCGGGAGGGTCGTTGTTCGGCATGTCGAGCACGGTGGTGACCCCGCCCGCGACCGCCGCCCGGCCTCCCGTTTCCCACGTCTCCTTGTGGGCCTCGCGGAAATCCCGAAAGTGGACGTGGGCGTCGACCATCCCTGGGAGCACCACCCAGCCCTCGGCCTTGAGGATCTCGCCCTCGACGTCCAAGTCGGGGCCGATGCGCTGGATGCCCTCTTCATCGAACGCCAGATCGAGCCTTTGGAGTTCGCCCTCGAAGAGGACCCGACCGCCCCATAAGACCTTCATCGTTCGTGTCAGCCTT
>JALUUA010000292.1 GCA_027021605.1 Candidatus Bipolaricaulota bacterium
GCAGCTCCTCCGCCACCTCGATGGCCTTGAGAGCCGGAGGGCTCTCGGACTCCCGATCCGCGTCCGTCAGGGTCCGCTCCCCGATCGCCACGTCGGGGAGCGCTTCCGCTAAGAACTCCTGCAGGGACCGGTGCTGGGCTTCCCAGTCGGGGTTCAGAGCGGGGTTCGAGTCCGGATCGTGGAGGGGCTCCCATCGCTCCACGAGCCGTCGCAGGCAGCGGCGGGGTTGAAGCGCGAACCGAAACGCGCTCCTCGGATCTTGAACGCGGGAGAAGAGCAGAAGCCACGCGCCGATCCCCACCGTCATCCCGATCATCCCTAGGAGCCGCCCCTCCCACTGCTCGAACTCCTCAAGAAAGACGAAGAGCCCCACAAACGGCAGCAGGGCGTAGACGACTACCCGATACAGAAACCGACGGCGGCTCCCGAGATAGCGGCGCATGGCACAAGTGTACTTCCCCTTGGGATTTCGTGCTATACTCCCGGGTGTGAACGGTCATCGGAACGGATGAGGAGGCGAACGATGTCCCACCTGATCTACGCCCTGAAGCTCGGAGTTTGGAGGCTGGGCTTCTTCTTACGCCGCCTGCGGAGGGCTCCCGACTACGTCTATTTCGTGCTGGAGGGGACGTACCCCCGGCTGCGCCCGCCGCGCGGCCTCTTCTGGGGGCGCTGGATCTCCCCGCCGCCCCTCAGCCTCCAGGACCTCGAGGAGCGGTTTCGCACCGTTGCAAACGATCCCCGGGTAAAGGGCGTCGTGCTCCACCTGCGGCCCTTGGCGATGGCCCCGGCCCACCTCCAGACGCTCCGCGGCCTCGTTCACGAGCTTAGGGCAGCAGGCAAGCGGGTGATCGCCTGGTCCCACACCTACGAGCCGAGCAACTACCTCGTGGCCTGCGCCTGCGATGAGGTGCTGCTCCAGCCGGGCGGCTCCGTCGGGCCGCTGGGGATGAAGCAGGCCGTCGTCTTTCTCAAGGACGCGCTGGCCCGCGTCGGGCTCCAAGCCGATCTCTTGCAGATCAGCCCCTACAAGACGGCGGGCGACCCCCTGATGCGCTCGGAGATGTCCCCCGAGATGCGCGAGATGATGGACTGGCTCCTCGATTCCCTCTACGGGCAATTCGTAAAGGGCGTAGCCGAAGGGCGGGGGCTGGGCGAGGAGGAGGCCCGCGCTCTTATAGATCAAGCCCCCTACACGGACGAGGAGGCGGTGGCAGCCGGGGCCGTGGACGCCGTGGTGGGGGAGGAAGCGCTCCCCCGGCATCTCTCCGTCGATGGAAAACCCGCGCGGATAGCATCTTGGGAGGAGGCCCGCAGGAGTTTATGGAAGCTGCCGCCGGAGCGGCCCGGGCGCTACGTGGCCCTGCTGCGCATCGAGGGGGACATCGTGGACGGGCGCTCGGGACGGCCCCCCGTAAAGCCCCCGGTACCCATCCCCTTCTTGTTTAACGTGCGATCGGGGGATCTCACCGTCGTGCAGCAGGCCCGCCGGATTCTCAAAGACAAGCGCGCGGCGGCCCTGGTGGTGTATGTAGATTCGGGCGGGGGCTCGGCCACCGCCTCGGAGGCGATGGCCGCGGCCCTGAAAGAAGTCGCGGAGGAGAAGCCCGTCGTGGTCGCCATGGGCGGGGTGGCCGCTTCGGGTGGGTATTACGTGGCCACGCCCGGTCAATATGTGGTAGCCCAGCCGGGAACGATCACGGGCTCCATCGGGGTTTTGGAGGGCAAGATCGTGAGCGCCGGGCTGTTCGAGAAGCTGCACATGAACCGCGAGGTGCTCGCCCGCGGGAAGCGCGCCCTGCTCTTCGACCCGGGCCGCCCCTTTACGGACGAGGAGCGCGGGCTCGTCGGGAAGCACATCCGGCGCACCTACGAGGTCTTCTTGGAGCGCGTCTCCCAGAGTCGCGGGCTGAGCAAAGAGGCCGTGGACGCCGTCGGGGGCGGGCGGGTCTGGACGGGCGAGCAGGCCCTGCGGCACAAGCTCGTAGACGAACTAGGGGACCTCCAAAGGGCCATCCACAAGGCCCGCGAGCTCGCCCGCTTAGACGAGCGCGCCCCCGTCCGCGAGGTCTTCCCGGACAAGCGCGAGCGGGCCCCCCAGCCGAGCCCGTCGGCGTCGGGGGCGGGGTTGATCGCGTACGCCCTGGAGGGGCTCCGCTGCCTCTTCCAGACTCGAGCCCTCTACGCCTGCCCCTTTGTGCTGGAGGACGAGCTTTAGGGGTTGTTCAGCGGTCTGCCCTCCTCGTCGCGGTTCTGCGTCCAGTCGTAGTCGAGAACCGTTCGCCAGCCCAGGTGCACCTTGGGGAAGAGCCACCAGCCGCTGTACATGTTGAGGAGCTGCCCCACGGTGAACCCATCGATCCCCGAGGGCTCCGGGTTCGTCTCGTCGAAACGAATTTCGCCCTGCAGGAAGTAGGGGTGCGTGAGGTTCGTGAGGAATTTGTGGATCTCGTCGAAGGTCTCGGGGTCGTCGAACTCGCGGGTGGCGGCCCAGGCCAAGAAGACGTTGAGGTACGTCTCCCCCAGCATGCCCGGCTGCCAGGCCCCGGGGTTCTGCACCTCGCCCTCAACGCTCTTCTCGGGCACCTCGAGCATGAAAGCCCCGATCCCGAGGGGATAGCGCCGGATATAGCGCAGCCGGACGTGCTCATAGAGGTTGGCCGCGAACTCCGGCTCGAAGGCGTTTATCATCAGCGCAACCATGACGTTGGCGAAGCCCGACAGGTCTTTGTCGGCCTGCTGCGGGCCGAAGGGGTGCCAGCGGCGGTAGACGAGCCCCGTCTCCGGGTCCGTCATGTGCTCCTTTAAAAAGCGCATGTAGTGCCTGCGGTACTCCCGCCCCAGCCAGACGCCGTGCTCCTCGTCGGGGCCGAACACTCGATCGTAGAGGGCCAGCCCCAGCACGGCCATGGAGTTGCACTGCGGGAACCAGTGGTTGGGCTCGCAGGCCACCCCGCCGCAGTAGCCCGCTCCCAGGGGCAGGCTCACGTTTTGGAGCATCTCCTCGTAGAGCCCGCGGGCGAGCGCCCGGGTCTCCGGGCCGTAGGTTTCGGTGTCGCCCGTGATCAGGGCGTACAGGCCCTCGGCAATCAGAAGGGGCGCCCGCCACTGGACGTTCCGCACCATCGGGTCGCCCCAGCCTTGGATGATCGCGTAGTCCATCCACCCGGCGGGACTCCTCAAGAGTTCAATGAGCTCGCGGATCACGAAGGCCGCCTCCGCCGTCCGACCGGGCTCGATGATCGCCACCGACGGCGCGGCCCAGATGATGGGCACCGCCGCCTGGACCCAGGGGATGCCCCTCAAGCTGGGCGCCCAGCCCCAGTCCTTCGTCTCCGAGAAGGACTGATAAACGCGCTCCAGCTCCAAGGGGTCATCGCCGTGTGCCTCGATCCAGCGCTTGAAGATCGTAGGGTCATAAGGGTCGGGGACGTCGAAGTAGGGCGCCTGCGAGTAGGAGATGACGTCCACGGTGCTGAGGGCGTAGTTCCAGTGGCCGCGGACGTCGAGGGTGAGCTTCTGGTTTTCGCGCTGCTTCCAGTAGGCTTGGGCCGGGGCGAAGGGCACCTGCTTGAGGACGAACTGAAAGACTAAGAGCGCCACGACCAACGCCGAGATCAACAGGGTGTAGATCCATTTCATCCCGTATCACCCCTCGATCTCAGGGCCCGGCCGGTTTACTCGTTCCCCCCGCGCTCGACGGGGTTCCAGCGCAGGATCACGGGGGCACAATAATCGAAGGCGCAGGCGCAGCAGCCCTCGGCCTCATCGAAGGAGCGGCAGACCTTGTTGACCGTCACTTCAATGCGCTCGCCCCGCAGGCCCTCGAGCTGGGGCTTCATCTCCGTGTAGGACTTAAGCCCCACCCTCTGGCCGATGAACTCGAACGGCCCCCCGTCGACCTCGATGCCCCAGGACTCGCTGCGGGTCCCCTCGGCCTCCACCACGACGGCGCCCGTAAGCTCCACGAAGGGGATCGGCTCCACCCGCCCGTCGGAGGCCACGAGCACCTGCCAGTAGCCGCCGCGGACGATGTTTTGAATCTCCACCTTGTAGTCGGGCTCGGGGATCACGGGGAAGCGCACGATGATCTCCCACTCTATCGTGGAGGGACTGGCCACCGTGTAGCGGAAGATCGAGAAGCCCACCAGCCCCGTGGGGGTGATGTTCTCCTCGGTCCACTCGACGTCGGTGGGGATGTTCGCTTGGGGATCTGTCTGATTGACGTACTCGATGGCCGCGTCCCGCGCGTCCGCGGGGGAGTCGACGGCACCGGGAGGAGCGAAGCCCGGAGGGGGCTCGGACGGTCCGAAGAGCGCATCGCAGCCGGTAAGGAGAAGCCCGAAACCCAAAACGAGCAGAGTTTGGAGCTTCATGACGACCTCCTTTTGCTCGGTCTCTCGATGCAGCATAGGGGAGTTCCCCCACAGAAGTCAAATCGCTCTTAAGGTCCTCTTCTAGGAGGAGGCGCACACGCGCAAAATCAACCCAAATCAAAAGGGAAAGGGAAACGGAAACGGGACCGGTCATCCGGCCAGAGACGCACCCGTTAGGGCCGCAGGGCCGAGGGGCTTAGCGGGACCCGGAGCGGGCCCTCTCGAAGAGCTGCTTCACCTCCGCGACGGTGGTCGCCTCCTCGGCGCTCTTATCGTCGCGGAATCGCAAGAACCGAGGGAATCGCAGGGCGATCCCCGGCTCGTCTTCCGAGGGGGCCCCGCAGGTGTGGATGGGGCTGCGGGTTAGCTCCGCCCCCGATATTTCGAGAACGAGGGCGGGCTCGAACCAGCGGGTCGGCTCTAATTTTGAGATCACGCGCGCGGGCTTGTGGTCCGTCTCGTAGGGCTTAAACATCTCGGGGAGCTTGGCCAGCTCCTCGTCGCTGAAGCCCGTGCTCACCTTGCACAGGGTCTCGAAGCGATCGCACTCGGGGTTGTAGACGGCGCACAATAGCGCCCCCCACGTCCCGGATCGCTTCCCCCGGCCCGCAAAGCCCCCCACGGCCACCACGTCGAAGGTGTCCGCCAGCTCTTGGGAATAATCGCGCTTCCACTTGATCCAGCTCCACTCCCGCGCCCCCGCGCGATACACGGAATCGGGAGCGCAGGACTTGGCCATAATCCCCTCTAAGCCCCGCTCCACGGCCTCGTCGAAGAAGTTTTCGATCTCTTCGGGGTCACTCGACACCAGGCGGGCCGTAAGATCCACCCGCCCCGACTCCGAGGGCTTTACGATCCTCTCGAGAAGGGCCCGCCGCTCGGGGTAGCTTTTTTCCATCGCGCTCTCGCCGTCCGCGTACAGAACGTCAAAGAGGAAGAGCTTGACGGGGATCTCCTTCACGTAGCGCTCGATGTCGTACTTGCGGCGGCGGCTCATCAGCACCTGGAAGGGCTGAAACTGATCGTCCGTGCCGGGGACGAGGGCCACCACCTCGCCCTCGACGATCGCCTCCTCCGCTTGGATGTCCCGGCGGATGGCCTCCACGACGTCGGGGTACTGGTGCGTGATGTTCTCCAAGTTGCGGGAGAAGATGGTGACTTGGTCGCCCTTCTTGTGGCACTGGACCCGCTCGCCGTCGTACTTCCACTCGACCGCAAACCCGTGGGGCATCTTCTCGAAGATCTCGTGGAGGGTCTGGACCCGCTGGGCGGCCATCATCTTGATGGGATGGCCCACTTGAATTTTGATTTCATCCAGTCCGTTGAGCCCCTTCTCAGCTACCTTCTGGGCCACGAGCCCCACGTCCCCGCAGAGGTTGTAGGCTTTCTCCAGCCGGGCCTTGTTCTTCTTCTCGCCCGTGAAGGCCACGGCTAAGGCGTTGAGAATGGTCATGGTGCCCGCGCCCAGGCGCAGGGTGCCCAGGGCGATGCGCACGAGGTAGCGGGCCTCGCGGGGGGTGGCCTGCTTTAGTAATTCTGCCAGGAGGTTGAGCTTGGCCTCCTGGGAGCCCGTCCCCACCTGGCGGGCGATCTCCAACAGCTTTTCGTGAACGGAGCGGACGGTAAGAGCATCGCCGGAGCCCGCTTGGCCTTCGAGCACGGCCTCGGCGACCAGGCCGTAGTCGCCCTTCTCGTCGTAGAGCTTTTCGATTTCCTCGCGGGGGCGGCCCGAGGCGCGGGCGAGCGCCTCGGCCATCAAGCGCTCGCCGATCTGGAGATTGACGTCCTCGTATTCGGCGGCCAGGTTCCCCTGGACGAAGTAGCTCACCAAATGAATCACGCCGTGGGGCGTGCGGCGGAAGAGGTCGGCTAAGATGGCGACCATCTCGTTGCCGGAGGTGGTGGCGTCCAGCTTCTCGAAGGCTTCCACCAGCTCCCGGAAGGGGAGATCCCGGTCATGCGCGCTCAGGGTCATGACGGGGGGA
>JALUUA010000293.1 GCA_027021605.1 Candidatus Bipolaricaulota bacterium
CAACGAGGAGAAGATCCCCGTGGTGCCCTGGGGGGCCGGGACAAGCTTAGAGGCGAACCCCGTCGCGCTCTACGGCGGCGTCTGCTTGGATCTATCGCGGATGAACGCCATCAAAGAAGTCCGCCCCGAGGACTTCCAGGTGACCGTCGAGCCCGGAGTGGTGCACTACGACCTCAACAAGCAGCTGAGCAAGCACGGGCTCTTCTTCCCCCCGGACCCGGGCGCGCCCGCCACGATCGGGGGGATCGTCGCCAACAACGCCGCGGGCATCCAGGCCGTCAAGTACGGCTCCGTCAAGCACTACGTGCTCCAGCTCGAGGTCGTCCTAGCCAACGGCGAAGTCCTCCGTCTGGGCTCCCGCGCGATGCGCAGCTCTTCCGGCTATGATCTGGTGCACCTCTTCGTAGGCTCCGAGGGCACCCTCGGGGTGTTCACGGAGATCACGCTCAAGCTGGTGGGCATCCCGCCCGAGGTGTCGGCGGCCACGGCCTCGTTTCCCCAGCTGGAGGGGGCGACCCGCGCGGTGGTCGAGATCGTCCAGGCGGGGCTCTCCCCCGCGGCGCTCGAGCTCATGGACCCCATCACCGTCCGGGACATCAACGCGTTTAAGGGGCTTAAACTTCCGGAGATGCCGACGCTCTTCTTGGAGTTCCGCGGCAACGGCCCCGAGGTCGCCGAGGATGTGCGCTTAGCCAAGGAGATCTGCGAGGGGAACGGCTGCGCCCGCTTCGAGAGCGTGCTGGGCCGGGAGGAGCGGGATCGGCTCTGGGAGGCCCGGCACCACGCTTATTATGCCTCCGCGGCGGCCAACCCCGGAAAACGGGCCATTGTGACGGACGTGGCCGTCCCCATCAGCAAGTTCCCGGAGATGGTCGAGTTCTCCCGCAGGAAGCTGGAGGAGTTCGGGCTGGGCGGTCCCATCTTGGGCCACGCCGGGGACGGCAACTTCCACGTGGGGATCTTCTACGGGGACGAGGAGGAGCGGACGAAAGCCCATAAGGTGAACGAGGCTATTGTTGAAAAAGCCCTGGAGCTGGGCGGGACGGCCACGGGGGAGCACGGCGTCGGGGTGGGAAAAATCAAGTTCATGGAGCGCGAGCACGGGGCGGGTTACGCGTGGATGAAGCAGATCAAGAGGCTCTTCGACCCCAACGGGATCCTCAACCCGGGGAAGATCTTCCCGGTTGCCCCCTAAGGCCCCGACTTGCGCTCCCTGCATGCCATTGCCCTCGCCGCGCGTCCCCCTTGGGATCAGGGCGACTCAGGGCGATCGGGGCGCAAGCTGGGGAATCGCCTCACGCAGCTGCTCCGCCCGCCGGGCCAGCAGATGCAACGCGGTGGCGGCGTCGATCCGCACCTCGGGAAGCGGGGCCGTCATAAGCCGCCGGAGGCGGTCCGGGAGCCGCTCGGCGAGGTCGAGCAGCACGGGGTAGCCCGCGTACGCGGCGATCCGCCCCAGGAAGAGGGCGGAAAAGCTCTGGAAGAGCGGTTCCGGTCCGTGGAGCAACGCGATCAGCTCGTCGTGAAGGGGCTGGGCCTCGGCGCGGGCCAGGAACCCGTCCGGCAGGAGGGCGAGGACGAAGAACGCGAGGGTCGCCCGGAGCGGGTCGGGGTTGCGCAGCGCCTCCGCCAGGGCCGCCGCCGTCCCCGCCGGGTCGGCCCGCAGCGCGTCCAAGCCGTACTCCTGCACCAAGAAGAGGAAGAGCACCAGCCGGAGGGCCCCCAGGAGCGGATCGGGGGAATCGACAAGGATCGTCTCCAAGTAGCGCACGAAGGCGGAGATCCCCAAGCGCAGGTCCACGCGCAGCAGGGCGATCGTCGCGTAGTCGCGGGTCGGCGAGCGGGGGTCGACGGCCAGCTGCCACAGCGGCGCGGTGGCGTCCGGATCGCCGAGGTCGGCCAGGGCGAACGCAGCCGCCCGGCGGACGCCGTCGTCGGGATCGTTCCACGCCGCGTTGATGAGGGGGACCGTCGCGCGACGGTCGCCGAGGAGCCCGAGGGCCGTGGCGGCGTTCGCCCGCATCGAATCGCTCTCCCCCTCCGTGTCCTCCAGGGCGGTGATCAGGTCGGGCACGGCCTCGGCGTCCCCGACGCGGCCCAGGGCGAGCGCGGCCTCCGCCCGCAGACACGGCGGGTCCCCGAAGAGCGACTCCGGGGTCTCGGAGCAGAGGTCCTCCCCGCGGAAGAGCGCCCGGAGCAGGGGGATGGCCTCGGGGGACCCGATCCGGCCCAGGGCCCGCACGGCGCGGATGCGCACGTCCGCATCCCGGTCCTCGCGGGCGCGAACGAGGAGCGCGGGGACGGCCTCCTCCACCCGGAGCGCCCCCAGCGCGACCGCGGCCGCGGCGCGCACCGAGGCGGCGCGGTCCTCCAGGGTCGCGATGAGGGCCGGTCCGGCCACGAAGGCGGCGGAGGGGATGGTCCCGAGCACGAGGGCGGCGATCCCCCGGACCTCGGGGGTTTCATCCCCCAGGGCCTCCAGCAGCACCGGGACGGCGGGCGGGCCGATGAGCCCGAGGGCGAGCCCGTAGAAGAGCCAATTGGGGTCGGCGTTGACGGAGCGATCCAGGCGCTCCATGAGCGGGTCCACGGCCCGGGGATCGCCGATCGCCCCCAGGGCCCAGGCGGCCACCTCCCGAACCCGGCGCTCCTCGTCGGCGAGCCGCTCCAAGAGGGGCAGGACGGCTTCCTCCGCCCGGACCCCACCCAGCACGAACGCGGCCCCCTCCCGAACCCAAGCGTCGGGGTGCCCCAGCAGCGGGAGGACCGAGGGGACCACAACCGGCCCGAGCTGCACAAGGGCCTCCGCGGCGGCTTCGGCGACGTCGGGGTCTTCCAGCGCCCGGACGAGGGCGGGGACGGCCTCCGGAGCCTTGATAGTGCCTAGGGCCTCCGCGGCCATCCGCCGGATCCGCGGCTCCGGGTCCGCCAGTCGCTCCAACAGCACGGGCACGGCGCGACGGTCCCCCAACCGACCGAGGGCGCGCACGGCCCAGCTGCGGGCGACCGTGTGATCGTCCTGAGCCACCTCCAAGAGGGCGGGAAGGGAGGCGGGGCCGAGGGCAACGAGCGCGTCGGCGGCAGCTCCCGGGACCGCGCCCCAGAAGAACTCGCTGTAAAGGGCTTCAATAAGGGCGGGGATGGCCTCAGGCCGGCCCAGCTTCCCCAAGGCGGTCGCCGCCTCGGCCTGCACGGTCCAGTCGGGGTCCTCCCGCAGCGCGGCCACCAGGTCCGGCAGGGCCCGTGGGTCGCCGATGGCACCGAGCGCCTCCGCGGCCGCCGCGCGCACGCAGACGCGGGGGAAGCGATCCGGACAGGTGCCGTGCCGCAGGGCAGCGATCAGCGTCTCGACCGCGCGCGGGTCGGCGATGCGGCCCAGGGCCTGCACGGCACGAAGCCGCAGCACATCCCAGGGGTCTTGGATCGCCAGGGGCAGGAGGGAGGGAACGGCCCGGGGATCCCCGAGGTACCCCAGGGCGATCACCGCGCGAACGCGCACCTGGCGGGAGGGGTCCTCGAGGGCGCGCAAGAGCGGCTCGACGGCCCGCGGGTCCCCGATGCGCCCCAGGATGAGGGCCGAGGCCCGGCGGACGAGGAAGTGGGGGTGCTCCCGCAGGGCCTCGATGAGCGCGGGCACGGCGGGCGGACCGATCCGCTCCAGGGCCTCGGAGACGGCCTCGCGCACGCGTTGATAGCGGGTCGGCTCCCGCAGGGCCTCGATGAGCGCGGGCACCGCCTCGGGGTCCCCGATCGCCCCCAGGGCTTCCGCGGCCGCTTGGCGCACGCGGGGGTGGGAATGCCCCAGCGCTTCCACGAGCGCGGGCACTGCCCGCCGGTCCCCGATCCGTCCGAGGGCCTCCGCCGCGGCCGCCGGGACGCACAGCCGCCCGCTCGGGTCGTCCTCGGGGGAGACGCAGAGCGGATCGGCCAGCGCCTCTACAAGGGCGGGCACCGCTTCCGGGTTCCCTTGGCGCCCCAGAGCCCGCGCGGCCGCGGCCCGCACCGTTCCCGCAGGGTCCGCCCGCAGGCTCCGAAGCAGGGTCGAGAGGGTCTGCTCATCCGGGAAATCCCCCAGGGCCCGCGCCGCCTCCTCGCGGTCCTCCGGGTGCGGGTCCTCCGTCAGGATCCCCGCGAGCGCGGGGACGGCTCGGGGGTCGCCGATCGCCCCCAGGGACCGGATCAAGCACCGACGCACCGACCGCCTCCTCCTTCGCTCGCCCTCCGCTTGCTCCAACGCCGTCTCCGTCCCCGGCAGCGCCTCCAAGATCGCGGGGACGGCGGGCGGGCCGAGGTCCCGAAGCGCCTGGCAGATGCGGTCCTGGAGCCAGGGGGCGGGAACGGCGATCATCGCCCGCACGAGGTCCGGGACGGCCTCGACCGCCCCCAGAGCCCCAAGAGCCTCGGCCGCCGCGACGACCAGATCCCGATCCTCCTCCTCGAGCGCCCGGCGCAGGAGGGGGATTGCCCGGGGGTCGCTAAGCCATCCCAGGGCCGCCGCGTAGGCCGGGGCCGCAGGGTCCTTGGAGCCCGACCCTTGGAGGGCTTCCCCCAGCGCGGGGGCGGCCTCGGCCGAGCGCAGGAGCCCGAGCGCCAGCGCCGCGACGGCCCGCACCTCTAAGGACTCCTCCTCCAGGGCGCGCAGGAGCCGCGGCAGCGCCCGGGGGCCGAGGTCGGCCAGCGCCTCCGCCGTGGCGAAGAGCGTGCTGGGCAGGAAGAAGCCCCCGCGGACCCCCTGCGCGACGCGCTGGAGCAGGGGCTCCAGCGCCCGCAGGTCGCCGATGCGGCCGAGCGCTTGGATCGCGGCGACCTCCACCAGGGCCTCCGGGTGGTCCAGCAGGGCGATGAGGGGCTCGACGGCCCGCGGATCCCCGATCCGCCCGAGGGCCTCCGCCGCCGCGGCCGGGATGCAGAGGCTGGGGCCGAAGAGCTCCAGGGAGCACTCGGGATGCCCCAGGAAGTCGATGAGAACGGGAACCGCGCGCCGATCGCCGATGGTCCCCAGCGCCCCGATCACCTCTTCGAGAACGGGTCCCTCCCGCTCCACCCGGACCCGGCGGATCAGCTCGGGCACCGCCCGCTTATCCCGGAGGTCTCCCAGGGCGGCGGCGGTCCGGCGCCGGATGTCGGGATCCGGACGACTCAAAAGCGGCAGGAGGACTGCCAGCGCCTCGTCCTTCCAGCGGGCGGTCGCCTCCGGGGAGGGTAAAGGGCGGAGGAACTCCTCGCTCCACTCCTCCGGGAGCCCCTCGTCGGGGTCCTTCCCGCGCTGCAGCTCGTACAGCAGCGAGCGCAGCTCCCCTTCCGGGGGGAGGAGGTCCCCCTTCGGGGCCCACCGGCCGGAGAGCACGCGCACGAGAGCGCGGGAGGCGGGGGAGCGCTTCTCCCCCGGCGCCCACAGCGGGCTCCCCCCGCGCCGCCCGATCTCTCGAAGGGCTTCGAGGTCCCCCCGTTTTGCCGCCCGCCACAGGGCCCACGCCCAACCCCTCTCCGGCTCCGGGCTCAACGGCGGAAGTACGGCAAAGGGCCCAGAAAGCGACGAGATCCCCGCGGCGTCGGAGCCCTCCCCGCCCGAGGCGCCCGAGGAAACCCCTCCCCCCACGAGGAGGGCGACGAGAACAACGCCGATACCGATGCCGACGGCCTTGCCCTTGAACCCCATCCTTCGACCGCCCATGGTCCGTCCCCCTTTTCCTCCTGAGGTATCGGGGTTATACCTGCAAACGAGGAGAACTGTCAAGTCCCAGCCGGGAAGGGATACGGAGGAGGGGACAAGAAGGGGGGGGAGCCTTGACGAAGCGGGCGGGCTCCGATACACTTATTCCGCACGTGGGGCTATAGCTCAGTGGTAGAGCGCACGCCTGATAAGCGTGAGGTCGAAGGTTCGATCCCTTCTAGCCCCACCACTTCTTTGATGGCCTAAGGGGGACGTAGCTCAGTTGGGAGAGCGCCGGCTTTGCAAGCCGGAGGTCGCCGGTTCGAGCCCGGTCGTCTCCACCCCGAAGCCTCACCGACGGTTTCCCCTCCCCTCCCATGCTATAATCCTCACCGGAGGTCCCGATATGAGCACTCGACTTGCTGCGGTAAGCCTTACGTTAACGGTTCTGTTGGGCACCCTAGCCTCCTGCTGGCCCCTCTTCTCCGCCGACTCCGAGCGCGCCCTCAAGGTCTCCCAGCTCCGGATGGACGTGGAGGATCCCCCCGTCTACCGCTACCGCGTGGTGAACGTCTACCCCCACGACCCGGAAGCGTTCACCCAGGGGCTCGTCTACGAACCCCAAGAGGGCGTGCTCTACGAGGGCACCGGGCTCTGGGGCCGCTCCTCCCTGCGCCGAGTGGAGCTGGAGACGGGCGAGG
>JALUUA010000294.1 GCA_027021605.1 Candidatus Bipolaricaulota bacterium
CGCTGGACGGGACCCGTCCCAGCGAGCAGGCCCAGCGTCACCGCCCCCAGGAGCACGAGGACGTGCGCCGCTCGTGTGCGTTTTCCGTCACCCATGGCCCACAGACACCGCCTCTCGCTCTCGCTCTCGTTCTCGCTCCCCCTCCTCCGTCCCCTGCGGATCGAATTCCGAATCCGAATTCGCATTCGCATTCGCGTCCGAGGCGGAGGAGGGGAAGACCTCGAAGCGCTTGGTGGCGGGCCGTCGGCCGCGCGGGAGCTCGACGATCTCGATCACCTTGGGCCGGAAGCGCTCCTTGAAGACCTCGACGGCCGCCTCGGGGATCGCCTTCTCCCCGCAGGTGTAGACGTCCAAGCTGAAGTAGCGCTCCTCGGGCCAGGTGTGCACGGCGATGTGCGACTCGGCGATCACGGCCACGCCGCTCGCCCCGTAGGGCGAGAAGGGGTGGACCACCAGCTCCACCAGGGTGGCCCGACTGCGGGCGACGGCCTCCCGCAGCGCCTCTTCCACCTCGGCTGCCGATCCGATCGCCTCGCTGCACTCCCACGCGTCCACGATGAGGTGCCGACCCAGCGTCTGCATTGTCACCTCCTTGTAGCTCCCCTTGGGTTTCGTCGGTTTGGTTTCCCGTTTTCCCGGTTTTCACGTCGTCGCCAGCTCCGGGTCCTCGAAGGAGCCCGTAAACGGCTCGTTCGGGTACGCCTTCGGCGCGACGAGCTCCAGGCGAAAGAGCGTGGAGCGGTACCAAATCGCCTGGGGGGCGGCCTCGAGGCTCAGCCAGCGGCTCGCCCGCATCTCCCCCCAGTAGGGCCAGTTCACGTACTCGTTGAAGCGGTCGAGGCAGTCGGTGATCGCCGCGCCCTGCTCGAGGATCCACGACTGGAGCTTGTGCCACTTGGCCAGGGAGGCCTCGTGGCGGGTGAGCCCGAAGTACCCGGCCCCGCCGACGCCCGCAAGCCCGCTCAAGCCCCGCCCCAAGAAGAGCCGACAGCCGTCGTAGCTCTCCACGGGGTCGGTGGTGAAGGCGTCGAACGCCCCCAGCAGCTCGGCGGGCAGGGGGTCGCGCAGGTCGTGCTCCCGGACGTCCAGCTCCAGTCCCAGGCGCTCGGCCGTCCCGCGGATGAACGCCACCAGCTCCGGGTCGACCTCGAGCACGGTGATCGCTCGGGCCGTGCCCACGAGCGCGGCGGCCAGGCCCATCAAGTCGTCGTCCCCCAGGACCAGGAGGCGCTTGCCGTCGAGGTCCCCGCGGCGGCGCATCAGCGCCACCCGCGCCACGGTCGTCTCCGGGGTGACGTACCCCTGGTCGAAGTCCCGGCGGGGGGCGGGGCGCTCCCGGGCGATCTCCGTGAATTGCCTCAAGAGCTCGTCATAGGGGGCTTCGTCCAAGGCGATCCCGCGCCCCCGGCAGCGGGGACACCGGGCCTCCACGGGAGGGACCCAGCCCTGCTCTTCTATGAGCTCCTTGCCGGAAGGGGTAAGCGTTAGGCGGTCGCCCCGGCGCTCGAGGAGGCCGTCGCGCTGGAGTTCCTCCAGCAGCGGGGGGAGAGCGGCGAGCGGGACGTCACAGAGACCCACGAGGTCCCAGAGGCTCTCCGCCTGCAGGAGGCCCACCAGGACCCGCTCCAGATCGCGCTCCGTGATCGGCACCGGCGTCTTCTGTCGGACTCGCTCATACAGGTCGGCGTACGCCAACTCCCCCTCCTCTTGGGCCTCGGGAAGGCCCTGCGCAACCGCGCCGGGAGATCGCCTAACGGGCGGATCAACAAGTGTGTTGCTTCGGAGATCCCCCCGCTAAGGGCCACGATTGTAACGCGGTCTCCCGCCCCTGTCAAGCGGGGGGCTTAGCGCTCTACGGGGAAGCGCTCGTCGTTGCCCCACTCGGCCCAGGACCCCTCGTAGACCTTGGGGTCGCGGAAGCCCGCCAGCCGTTGGGCGAGGTAGGCGTGGGCCGAGCGCGTAGACGTCTGGCAGTAGTTGACGACCGTCCTTTCGGGGTCGACCCCGACTTGCTCGTAGAGCGCGCGGATCTCCTCGGGGGCCTTGAAGGTGCCGTCGGGGTTCATCGCCCGATCGTAGGGCAGGAGCCGCGCGCCGGGGATGTGGCCGCCCCGCAGGGCGTAGCGCTCCTCGCCCGCGTACTCCTCCGGCGTGCGGTTGTCCACGACCTGCACCTCGGGATCCCCGAGGCGCTCCCGCAGCCACTCGCCCGACACCCGCGGCTCCCGCTCCGGGTCCGGGTTTGCAGGCACCTTGAGCCCCTTGGGCTCGAAGGAGGGCACCTCGTGGGTCAGCGAAAACCCCTCGCGGAGCCAGCGCTCGATGCCCCCGTCGAGCACCCGCACGTCGGGGTGGCCCAAGCACTCGAGCGCCCAGAAGAGGTTGGCCGCGTCCACGCTCTCCCGCTCGCCGTACACCACCACAGGGCGGTCGAGGTTCACCCCCGCCCGGCCGAAGAGCTCCGCCAACTTCTCCCGGGGGAGCATCCGCCGCACTCCGTTCTCCACGGCGAACGCGGCCATGACGGGGACGTTTATCGCGCCGGGGAGGTGGCCCTCGCGGTAGCGCGCCGGGGCGCGGGCGTCGAGCAGCACCGCCCCCTCGCGGGCCAATGCTAGAACGTCCTCGGGCTCTACGAGCAATTTGGGCTGTGGCATGGCCCCGGGATGCTACCGGGCCGGGGGGTGCCCGTCAAGGCGGGGTCGTTTATAATGCCGCATCGTTTCCGCGTAAACCATCGACCGAAGGAGGAGTCTCTATGCGTTACGAACCGGGCGAGGAGACGCTGCAGCTGTTACGGACCCTCTCGGAGGCGTTCGGGGTAGCGGGCTTCGAGGACGAGGTGCGCACCCTCATCCAAGAGCGCATCGAGCCCTACGTGGACGAGATGCGGGTGGACGCGCTGGGCAACCTCATCGCGTACCGCCGGGGGAGGGGCGAGCGGGTTCTCATGCTCGACGCCCACATGGACGAGATCGGCTTCATGGTGAGCTACATCGAGGAGGGCGGGTTCCTCCGCTTTGCGCCCCTGGGGGGCTGGGACGCCCGGATCATCCCCTCCCACGCCTTGACGATTAAGACCTCGTCGGGGGGCTTCGTGAAGGGGGCGATCGGGACCCCCCCGCCGCACATCCTCAAGCCCGAGGAGCGCGAGAAGCCCTTCCCCCTGGAGGAGCTGTTCGTGGACATCGGGGCCACCTCCCGCGAGGAGGTGGAAAAGTTGGGAATTCGCATCGGCTCGCCGGCCGTGATCGCCTATCCCTTCGAGCGCCTCAACGAGGACGTGGTGATGGGCAAGGCACTCGACGACCGGGTGGGCTGCGCGGTGCTCATCGAGACCTTAAGGGCCCTCAAGGACGAGGAGCTGGAGGTGACGGTGGCGGCGAACTTCGCCGTCTGTGAAGAGGTGGGGCTGCGGGGGGCGCGCACGGCGGCCTTCCAGATCGAGCCCGACCTCGCGCTGGCGCTCGAGGGCACGGTCGCGGCGGACGTGCCCGGCGTGCCGCCCACGCGTCAGCCGACGGCCCTGGGCAAGGGGCCCGCACTCACGGTCGCCGACCGCTCGCTCATTCCCCACCCCAAGCTCGTCGAGTTCCTGCTCGGGGTTGCGCGGGATGAGGAAATCCCCTGCCAGCTGAAGGTCCCGCCCTTCGGGTCCACGGACGCCGGGGCCATTCAGCAGACGGGGAAGGGGGCGATCGCGGGCGTGGTCTCCGTCCCGTGCCGCTACATCCACTCGCCCTTTAGTCTAATGCGCCTGGAGGATTTTCAACATACCGTGAGGCTTGTGGTGGCCTTCACCCGGAGGTGCCAAGAGCTGCTCTGAGCCCTACTCCGTGCACGTGACGGTCGTTATGGCGTACGCGGGTGAGAAATCCTTGGAGCTGGCCTCGGTTACCAGGGTATAGGGGATGGAATCCTCGCACTCGGCTCGATAGCGGAAGGTGTGGGTCGTCCCCGCTCCGGGCGCGAGGATGACCCCCTTGAGCACCCCCTCCTCCGCCAGGGAGAAGCCCTCCTCGATCTCGAGAAGGGCCAGCCCCCCGAGGATCTCCGTGATCAGCACGGCGGGAAGCTCCTGCTCGACGGTGACGGTAAGCGTAATTGTGATCGCTTCCCCCACCCGGGGCTGCGCGGGCTCCACGACCCGCTCGATTTGGACGGGCACGGGGACCTCGGGGGGAGGGGAAGGCGGGGGCGGTCCCCCGGTGCCGCCGGTGCCCCCCTCGTGCAGGCAGCCCACCAGGACCGCCAGCCCCAAGGCCGTTCCCAACGACAACGCCACCCAACGGATTCGCTTCCTCGTCGTCTTCGTTATCGTCATAGCTCAGGCTCCGCTCCGCTCCCCTTCCCCTTCGGCTGTGGATGGATGCAGGCGATTTGCATTGTACGGGCGGAATGCGCTCGTCATGGTACTTCACGGGCCCCGAGACGGCAAGCCCGCCCGCGGGGAGCACGCCCGGGGAGTTGAAACCTCCCAGGGGCTCGGCTATAAAGGCCCCAAAGGGGGCATGTGCGATGAACTACACGACGAATCGGGAGACTCTCCACGCCACCGACTTTGTGCTCCTGGGGCTCTCGGGACGGGTTTGGCTCGCGCTGTTGCTCCTGCTGGCCCTGGGGGTTTTCGCCTACGTGATGGTCCGCCGCCTTCAAATCCTGTTAGCGGCGAAGCGCCCCGACCCCCGCTTCGGGGAGTGGGGGAAGCGCCTCGCCCGTGTGCTCGTGGTGTTCCTGGGACAGAAGAAGATGTTCCGCGAGCCCCTGGCGGGCCTGATGCACGCGCTCATCTTCTGGGGCTTTTTGGTGTACGCCGTGCGCACGATCACGCTCTTTGCCTCGGGGTTCGACCCCCGCTTGGACGTCCCCGTAAGCCCCCTCGGGAACCTCTACTTCGTGACGAAGGACACCTTCGCGCTCCTGGTGTCGCTGGGGTGTTTCTACTGGCTCTATCAGCGCTTGATCGCGAAGAAGCCGCGGCTTACGCACTCCCCCAAGGCCCTGCTCATCCTGGGGTTGATTCTGCTCCTGATGATCACGGATCTGCTGATCGACGGGGCGCTCATCGCCTACGAGGGCGAAAACCCCCGCGGGCTGTGGGCCTACGCCAGCGCCGCGACGGCCTCGCTGCTGGGCGGATTGGGGCTCTCTCCCGGAGCGCTTGTGGGCGTTTATTACGGCTCCTGGTGGGCGCACGCGCTGGCGATCTTGGTGTTTCTGAATTATCTGCCCTTGGGGAAGCACTTCCACGTGATCACGGCGCTGCCGAACGTCTTCTTCTACAAGACGCGGCCCCAGGGGCACATGGAAAAGCTCGACGTCGAGGGAGCCTTCGAGCGGGATGAGACCCTCGGCCTCCAGACGATCCGGGAGCTCTCGTGGAAGGACGTTCTGGACCTGTTCAGCTGCACGGAGTGCGGGCGCTGTCAGGCGGAGTGCCCCGCCTACGCCTCCGGGAAAGTCCTTTCGCCCAAGGAGATCATCCTAGAGCTTCGGGATCACGCGTACGAAGAGATCCCCCTCTTCGGGAAGCCCCAAGAGCCCCGGGACGTGGTGCCCTTAAGCGTTCGACCCGAGGAGATCTGGGCCTGCACGACGTGCATGGCCTGCGTGGAGGCTTGCCCCCTCGACATCAACCAGCTCGACAAGATCCTCGAGATGCGCCGAAATCAAGTCATGATGAAGGACGAGTACCCGGAGTTCTTCGTGGAGGTGTTCAAGGGCCTCGACGGGCGGGGGAACCCGTGGAACCTCACCCCGGATGCCCGCATGGAGTGGGCGAAGGGTCTCGACGTCCCCGTGTTGGGGGAACTCGCTGTCCAGACCCAGAGGGGAAACCCCGACGGGAACGGCGAGCCGGGGGAGGGGATCGACTATCTGTTTTGGGTGGGGTGTGCGACGGCGTTTGAGCCGCGCAACCAGCGGGCAGCCCGCGCCTTCGTGCAGATCCTTCAAAGAGCGGGCGTCAAGTTCGCCGTTTTGGGCGAAGAGGAGAGCTGCACGGGGGACCCCGCGCGGAGGATCGGGCACGAGTACCTCTTCCAGATCCAGGCCGAGCGCAACGTGGAGACCCTGAACCGCTACGGGGTCAAGAGAATTGTGACGATGTGCCCCCACTGCTACAACACCCTTAAGAACGAGTACCCCGACTTCGGGGGTCACTACGAGGTGGTCCACCACACCCAGCTCATCGACGAGCTGATCGCTCAGGGGAAGATCCAACTGAGCAGGGAACTCCGAAAGCGCATCACGTATCACGACTCGTGCTACCTGGGGCGGTACAACAAAGTGTATGACCCGCAGCGGCGGGCCCTAGACGCGATTCCGGGGGCGCAGCGGGTCGAGATCGC
>JALUUA010000295.1 GCA_027021605.1 Candidatus Bipolaricaulota bacterium
GTCTTTGACGGTGATCGTGCACGTCCCGAGCTCGGCGACGAAGAGTCCATCGACGGCCCCGTCGGAGTTCTTGCACTCGATGATCGTGGTGGTGGGGCGCAGACGGACGGTCAGCGACCGATCCGTGGAGCCCGTCGCGTGGACGGCGGGCGCCGTTGCCGGGGTGTAAGTCGCCGTGATCGGGGTGGTGGCAAAGCTCGTCCCGGCGTCGCCCGGCTTGGGCGTGTAGGTCACGCTGCACTGACCCTGGGCGTCGAGGGAGCAGCTGGCGGCTGAGAACGTGCCCGCCTTCCCGGCGTCGTCGAAGCCCACCGAGCCCTGAGGCGTGATGGGGGTCCCGGCGGTGGTGTCGTCGACGACCGTGACGGTGCAGGTGGTCGTCTGCTCGATGAAGAGCTCCGAGAGATCGCAACTCAGCTGCACGTCCGCGGCACGCAAGCCGATGACTTGGTTGAAAGTGTCGCCGCTGGCATCGTGCTTGGCGTCCCCGCCGTAGTCGGCGGCGATCGTGTGCGGCGTGGTAGCTGCGTTCGTGGGCGTGTAGGTCACGCTGCACCGGCCCTGGGCGTCGAGGGAGCAGCTGGGGGTGTCAAATCCGCCGTCGGTGCCCGGCGCGCTTGAGAACGTCACCGTGCCGGTCGGCACCGAAGCGCTCCCTCCCGAAATATCGGTGACCGTGGCGGTGCATTGGGTGGACGCGTTGACCGGAAGCGGCGTGGGGGAGCACTCCACGATCGTCTGGGACAGTCGCGCGGTCACGGTGATCAGGGCCGAGCTTCCGCTGCTGTCCGCGTGGACGCCGTCCGTGGCTGCGTAGCCCGCCGTAACCTGGCGATCCACCGCGTCGGTGGGCGTGTACTGGGCCACGCAGCCGGAGGTGTCGGGGCCGCTTGCAGCCAAGACGCACGGCGTTGAGGTCCCGCCGCCCGCCGTCTGCCCGAGGGTGATGGTGCCCTCAGGTGCGGACGCGGTGCCCGTGGCCACGTCGGTGACCGTGACCGTGCAGCTGAGGGCCTCGTCCACGGCCACCGTCGTCGGACTGCAGACGATCGCGGTGGTCGTGGTGCGCAGCTTCACCGTGATCGAGTCGAAGCCCGTGCTGTCGTTCCACCGGGTGTTGTCATCCGAGGTGTAGGTCAAGTTGAAGCCATGAATCCCCGGGTTGGCCGTGGGCGTGTACGTCACGGTGCACTGCCCGCCGGCGTCCAAGGTGCACGGGCTGCCCGATACCGTCCCCGCGGACGTCGGCGCGACCGTGACCGTGCCCTGGGGCGTGCCGTTGGGCGCACCGCTCGTGATGTTTGTAACCGTGGCCGTACAGGTGATCGTTTCGTCGATGAAGGCTTCGGCGTTAGGCGGACAGGACAGCGCGACGGACGTGTCGTCCGGGACGGCGTAGCCGAAGACCCCAAATGCAATAACGGCCAAAAACCCCAGTGCTGCACAGACGCGAAAGCTCATTGCCCTCCTCCTCTCTGCTCCCCGTTTCCCTTTCCCTTTTCCTTTCGCTTCGCTTTGAGGGAGATCGTCCAGCTCATCAGATCATCAGAAGACCAGCCCGATCCGAAAGCCCGCCCGGGAGAGGCCCGCCTGCCCGAAGACGGCTTGCAGGGAGACGCGGGCCGGGGCGATCGTAAGTCCCATCGTGATCCCGAAGCTGCCGAACCCCAGCCCCCCCAACGCGGGGTCGCGCACCAGCCGCAGGGCGTGGTTGGCGCTGAAGGTCCCGCTCGTGACCGCAAGGCCCACGGAGACCCCCGTAAGACCCTTGCCCTTGACGAAGCTCCCGCTTGAGGTCAGCCGGGCGGAGAGGTCCCCGGCGCTCAGCGACTTGGCGAAGCTGAAGTTGGCCGAACTCAGCGTAAATCCGTTGTCGATGGCCAGACCGAGCGTCACCGGCCCCAGGGGAACGCGGACGCTCACCCCCCCGAAGCGCACCGTAAAGAGGTTCGTGAATGTCAAGCTCGTGGAGAGGGGGATGGGGCCTCCCGTAAAACTGAAGGTGTTCGTGAGCTTACAAGCTGTAATTTGAATACAGCTCATGTTGGCGCCGGCCATCACCCCCGCCGCCAGGGGGATGCCGGAGATCGAGACGGTCATCAGGTCGAAGAAGAGGCCCGGCTTCACCCGGCGGGCGGCGCAGTCGGGGTTCACGCTCCCCGCCGCGGAGTACTTCTTGACGGAGTTGCCCGCGTTCGTGGCGCAGATCCCCAGTTGGCTGCGAACGGAGATCCCGCTGGGGGTCTGGCCCCGAAGCGTCATCAAGTCCCCAAAGGCGAAGCTCTGGGTCTGGTAGTGGGTGGCGGGGTTCGTCTCCACCCCCAGCACACACGTCCCCTCGGGGGAGCCGTCCCCGTCGCAGTCCGTGGTGCCGTAGTCCGCCCCGGGGTTGGGGAAGGTCACGTCCTCGAAGATCGCCAGGTTCTTGAACGTGACCCCGCCCAGCGCGATCTCGGTGGTGAGCCGCTTCTTGACGAACAGAAGCCTCCCCGGGGGGATCATGACCACGTTGGCCATGAGGTTGATGTCCGTGACGCTCTCGAAGGGGGTGGCCATCCAGAGCTCCGAGGTGATGTCCACGCTCCCCAGCGTGAACAGGCCCGTGAGAATTAAGTGTTCCAGCCCGGGGATGCCCATCGCCGAGCGCAGGGTAAACGTCATCCCACTTAGGGAGAAGCTCACGTTGAGGATGGACTCGATGTCGAACTTCAAGAGCGTCTTCTCGCAGGGGGTGTCGAGCTGGATCTCCCCCACCAGGGTGCAGGGGATCGGCTCCATGAAGAAATCTACAAACGAGGTGCCGGTAAGCTGCGCTTGCGCAGGAATCCCGAGGCCGAGACCGAGGCCGATGGCGATGGAGATGGTGACCCCCCAGAGGCCCATAAAGGGCAATCGGAATTGCGCCCCGTTCCCTGTTTGCCGAATTTGGGAAAACCTCCTTACACGCTTTGTGATGGATATAACAAAGCAAAGCCCCCATACTGCCCTCCCAGCGCCCTCCATTTGCCCTCATTCATTTGACAATGCCTTCTAGTTGCATGTAGACTTGTAGGCACCGGTGCCTCTTGCTTAAAGGAGGAGAATCTCTATCGAAACCAAACGCCGGGAGGTCGGGCTCTACGTCACGCTCCTCGGGCGCTTTCAAGTGGAGCGCGACGGGGTGCCCCTGGAGACCCGCGCGTGGGGCAGGCGCAAAACTTGCACCCTGCTTAAGTTTCTCCTAGCACACCGGGGCGATGTCCTGGCGGTGGATCAGATTCTGGACGCCCTCTATCCCCACGCCGATCCTCAGAGGGCGGCGGGGAACCTGCGCACGCGGATCAGCGAGCTGCGCCGGGGTTTGGAGTCGCATCTGAAGTGCGGGGCGGACTCGCAATACGTGCTCCGGGTCGCCCCCGGCTGCTACCTCTTTAGCAAGGACGCGCCCTGCCGGGTGGACATCGAGCTCTTCGAGGGCCACCTCCGGGCGGCCCGTAAGCTCGTCCACCAGCAACAATGGCCGGAGGCGCTCGAACACTTCGAGGAAGCCGTTGCGCTCTACGGCGGCGATTTTCTCGCCGAGGATCGCTATGAGGAGTGGACGCTGGCCTTCCGCGAGCACTATCGGCAGCTCTTTCACGAAGCCCTGGAGGGTTGTTCGGACCTTTACGCCCGTTCGCGGAGGTACGCCGAGGCCGTCGCGACCCTCCAGCGCGTGCTGGAGGACGACCCCTGCCGGGAGAGCGCCTATCAGCGCTTGATGCTCTACGAGAACGACCGCGGGGACACCCAAAAAGCCCTGCAAGCCTACGAGCGCTGCGTCAAAGAGCTGCGCGCCCAGATCGATCGGGAGCCCTCCCCTGAGACCCGAAGCCTTGCCGAGCGCATCCGAAAGGGGCTTGTGGAGAGGGAAGCCAACTAGCTAGGTCAGATCCCCAGCTCCGCCCGCGTCTTCATGAACTCGATGAGCCGGTCCCGCGAGACCAACCCCAAGAGCCGCCCGTCCTCCACCACGAGCACCTGGTTGACCCCGTCGACGCTCATCCGCTCCATCAGGGCGTCGAGGGGCTCGTCCGGGCCCACCTTGACGACCCGCTCGACGGGCGTCATCGCCTCCGCCACCGGGGTGGAGGCCCAGACCTCCCGTGGGATCCCCTTGACGTGGTGCAGGCCCACGATGCCGAGGAGCCTCCCGGAAGCGTCGATGACGGGGAAGCAGCGCTGCCCCGTCCGCAGGATGTAGCCGTGGACCAGCTCCTCCAGGGAGAGGTCGGGCGGGACGGCGACCCGATCGTCCACCGGGCGGAGGAGCTCCCCCGCCCGGTGGCGGCGCAGCGCCTCGCGCAGCGCCAGCTGCTCGTAGCTCGAGGCGGCCGCGTTCTCCAAGAAGAGACCGATCAAGAGAAACCAGAGCGCGCTAAGCCAGTCCCCCAGGAGCACGACGAGGAGCACCCCGGCGAGCATGATGAGATAGGCGATCCCGCGGCCCGCCCACGAGGCGATACGGGTTGCCTTGAGCAGGTCCCCCGTGGTGCCCCAGAGCACCGCCCGCAGCACGCGCCCCCCGTCCATGGGGAAGCCGGGCAGGAGGTTAAACAGGGCGAGCAGGAAGTTGATCCGGGAGAGCCAGCCCGCAAGCGCTTCCAGGGGCGAGCGGGCGGGGGCGCTCAGCGCCAGGAGCCCAAACAACAAGCCCAAGGCGACGCTTACCGCGGGCCCCGCGACCGCGATCCAAAACTCCTGGGAGGGGCGCGAGGGCTCGCGGGCGATCTGGGCTACGCCCCCGAACAGAAAGAGCGTGATGCTCCGGACCGGGAGGCCCGTCCTCAGGGCCACGAAGCTGTGTCCCAGCTCGTGGGCCAGCACCGAGGCGAAGAACAGCAGGCTCGTGAGCACCCCGGTGAGCCAGTAGGCCCCCGGGGGCCAGTGGGGGTTCTCAAAGTAGAAGACGTGCGCCGAGAGGGTCCAGGTGATGAGGGCGAAGACGATGAACCAGGACCAGTCGATCCCGATCTCGATGCCCCAAATCCTCCCCAGGCGCAGCGCGTTGCGGATCATGAACCCCTGCCTCCGGCCCAGGAGCGCCCGTCGAAGGGACCTCAAGCTTCCACGATCACCTTCCCCGTCATCCAAGGGTGGATGCTGCAGAAGTACTCGTACGTCCCGGGGGCCGTGAACTCGAACTCAAAGCGTTCGTCTTGAGCGAGCGAGCCGGAGTCGAAGACGCCGCTGGGGTTGGTGCTGGTAGCCGTGTGCGCGGCGCGATCGCGGTTGATCCAGGTGACCGTGGTCCCGACGGTCACCCGAATCACCGCCGGGACGAACTCGAAGTCGACGATCTCCACGGTCTGCGTGGCCACCGGGGGCTCCTCGGCCCCGCCGTCGTCCTGGGGTTTCTTGCCGTACAGGCTCTCCCAAAGCGCGCAGCCGCTGAGCGAGCCCCCGAGGGCCAATCCGCCCAGCGTCAGCCCGAACGTCCGCAACAGCTCCCTCCGCGTCCGCGTCACCGAACGTCACCTCCTGGGTAGGGTTCGCCCCGTGGAGGCATTGTACCCCAAGAAGCCGGTGGATGTATAGATGCATACGGGTACGGGGAAGCCCGGGCCTCGGGAGGCGGGCCTTCCCTCCGTTTTTCTTTCTTGCTTGCACAAGACTCGCATTTTCGGATAGACTCCTATCTCAATAGAAAACCTGGAGGAGGGATACGGATGCTCCGGAGATTCTCTCCCTTTTCTCGGTTTCTTTTTCGGCTTCGCTCGCTTCCTCTCCGGCTTCTTCGCCGGCCCGAGTGGGTCCTGCTGGGGGCGCTGGCCTTTCTCCTCACGGGGTGCCCGGTAGGGGCGCCGTACACGCCCCCACCGCCCCCGCCTCCCCCGCCGCCCCCACCGCCGCCCGTTCCCCTGACGAACTCGCTCTGGGCCTGGAGCGAGTGGCTCGTCCCGGCGGACCGCCAGCCCTTGGTGGACCGCAGCGTCGCCAGCAACGTCGACGTGCTGTACATCAACGTTTACAACGGCAACGTCGATCCCGATTCGGGGCGGCACATGGAGCCGGACGCGGAGATCGCCGACATGGTGGCGCGGGCCCACAACGCGGGCCTCGAGGTCTGGGCCACGTACGGCTACCTCGACTGGACCACGTTTGGGTGTGACCCGGCGGGCTTTCCCCTCGTGCTCATGAACGAGGTCGTGGACTACAACGCCGACAACCCGGCCGCCCCGCTCGACGGGGTGATCCTCGACATCATCACGGGCATCCCCGCCGACGACTTCCCGACGATGCTCGCGATGTACGAGTGCATTCGGGATGTGTTGCACGCCAACGGGATCCAGCTCGGGGTGGCCATTCGCTTCTCC
>JALUUA010000296.1 GCA_027021605.1 Candidatus Bipolaricaulota bacterium
AGGGTCAGTGCAGCGTGACCTACACGCCCAAGCCGGGCGACGCCGGGACGAGCTTTGCCACCACCCCGATCACGGCGACTTACACCCCGGCAACGGCGCCCGCCGTCCACGCGACGGGCTCCACGGTTCGGTCGCTGACCGTCCGTCTGCGCCCCACCACCACGATCATCGAGTGCAAGAACTCCGACGGGGCCGTCGATGGACTCTTCGTCGCCGAGCTCGGCACGTGCACGATCACCGTCAAAGACGAGGGTCCGGCGCCGACGTTGACCCCCACCGGTTCGGTGACGACCGGGGTCAACACCGGCGCGGCAGGGGGAAGCTACACCCTCAGCGGCAACACCTGCGGCTCCCTGACGGCGGGAGGCGCGGGGGAGTCTACCTGTTCGTTTAACTATACGGTCAATTCCCTGAGCATCGCTGCGGGGTTTCACACCCTCAGCGCGGCCTACAACGGCTCCTCCACGTACGAGGTGAGCGGCTCGGGGTTCGGTTGGGCGATTCAGCGGCGGACGACCAAGACGGAGATCGTTTGTGACGCGGCCGGGAACTGTACGGCCACCGTCACGGAGGACGCGGCGGTGGTCCGTGGCTCCCCCTCCACCCCTGAAGGCAAGATCCTCAATCCCGCGGATGGCTCGATCCTGTGCAGCCCGTTGGCGGGTGGCTCGTGCACGTTTTCCGTGCCCATCAACGCCATCTCCGTGGTCGCCGCCGGGCAGTACGAGTCGACCAACGGCGTCCACCTCGATTCCGTGGGTTCGGATATCATCCAATCGAGCATCCCGCCCACGGGTCCCGGCGGATCCAAGGACATCGCCCAAACGATCACCGATCTCAACACGGCGTGCACCGTAGCGGAGGGGGTGATCCTGGCGCTCGACGCCGCCTTGATCGTCATCGACCTCACGGTGCCGGAGCCCTCCATCGGGCTGGGAGCGGGCCCCATTGGCCTGGTGATCGTCACCACCACCAAGATCAAGGTGGCCGAGATCCTCGCCGCCGTGCTCCAGAGCGCTCAAATCGTCCTGGACACGTTCATCCTCATCAGCTGCACGGACATTGACGGGGATGGCCTCCCCGGCGTCGTCGAGAATGACATCGGAACCAGCGACACCCAGTGGGATTTCGACAGCGACGGCCTCGGCGACGGCGATGAGATCTTCAACACCTTCGCCCAGGGCCTCTTCGGCGCCAACATCTGCCCCAGCCCCATCAACGCCGACAGCGACGGCGACGGGCTCCTCGACGGCCCCGAGGACGAGGACTTCGGCACCGAGTTCTGCAGCGATGACAGCGACGAGGACGGGGCCACCCTCGATCCCTCGATGAAATCCGACTACTACGAGGTCATGATCTCCAAGACCAGCCCCACCGACCCGGATACGGACGACGACGGGCTCTGTGACCTCAACGGGACGCAGACGAGCACCGCTCCCGGCATCCTGAAGGGCTGTCCGGTCCACCCGGTCACGGGGCTCGTACGCAGCGAGCAGAGCGCGGGGACCGACAGCCTCAACCCCGATACCGACGGCGACGGCCTCTTAGACGGCGAGGAAGACCTCGACGGGGACGGCATCTTCGGCCTGGCCGACACCTCAACCGCCCTCGGCTACGCCGCCGAGCCGGACCCCACCCGGTTCGACACCGACGCGGATGGCCTTAGCGACGGCTTCGAGCTGGGCAGCGGCTCCGGTTGCGATCCCTCGCTCGCGGACACCGACGGCGATGGCCTTTCCGACAACGAGGAGCAGAACCGCACCTTTACCACCTGTTCGGTGGCCGACAGCGACGGGGACGGCCTCACCGACATCAACGAGGTCTTCATCATCGGCGGGAGCTTCCCCGATCGGCAGTTCGAGCAGGTCGGCGACCCGCTCGACCCGGACACCGACGACGACGGGCTAACGGATCCCACGGAGCTCCCCGGCGGCACACAAAACGGCACCGTCAAGGACACGACCTGCCCCTTCATCAACGACGACGACTCCGACGACGACGCCGTTCAAGACGGAGCCGAGTTCACCGTGGGGGACGTCGCCGCCGCCTCGGGCAACGACGGCGAGCTGAACGATGACCCCGTGGTCAGCGTCTGCGACCCCGACGCCGACGGCGACGGGATCCTCGACGGCGTGGAGATCGGCCTGGGGGTGAACCCCCTCGACTGGGACTCGGACGACGATGGGCTGAGCGATCGCGAGGAGCTGCAGGTCTACTTCACCGACCCCAACGATCCCGACACCGACGGTGACACGGCGGACGGGGTGATCGCCGCCCGTGCGCCCGCCTCGGCCCCCACGCTGGCAGGCCACAGCGGCGCGGGCACGATCGCCTGCCTCTCCGACTGCGAGGAGGCCCTAAGCGGAACGGAGCAGTTCAACTTCCCCGTGGACTTCCGCGATGAGACCGATCCCTTGCAGGCGGATACCGACGGCGACGGGATCAACGACAACATCGAGTTCCGCCCCGGCTGCAACGTCGACGGCGGCATGGGGACGCTGCTGGACGGGTATGCGAACAGCTTCGACTCCGACGCCGACGGGCTGCGCGACAAGGAGGACGCCGTCCCCGACGTGGCCGACGCGCCCACTCCCAACCGGACGCCCGTGATCCCCGATCCCAACAATCAGGGCGAGCTGGAGGTGGGCGAGCGCGTCACGGGCATCTGCGACCCCGACAGCGACGGCGACGGGATCCTCGACGGGGAGGAGTTTCAGATCGGCACCGACCCCTACGACTGGGACACGGACGACGACGGTCGCGGCGACGGGGAGTTCCTGGGCGAGGGCCCGATCCCCACCGACCCGTTCGACTTCGACACCGATAACGACGGCCTCGGCGACGGCGTCGAGGTCTTCGGGGCCAACACCACGAACCCTCTCAGCGTTGACACCGACGGCGACGGCCTCTGCGACGGCGGGGCCGAGACGCCCTTCATCGGGCTGGGCAACCCCCTGGACCCGCGATGCTTTACGGGCGTGGGCGATCACCCGAACCCCAACGGCTTCGGCGAGGACCGGGACGGCGATGGGGTCCTGCCCGCCGCGACGATCGGGGACTCGTTCTCTCCCGGGTGCGTGCTCGCAGCGGGCACCTGCGAGACGGATCCCAACAACCCCGACTCCGACTCCGACGGGATCCTCGACGGCATCGAAGCTTTGGCCTTCTCGACGTCCCGCTCCACGGCGTTTATCGACGAGCGGGGCCGCCCCACCCGCGCCGTCTACCCCTCCGCGGCCGATCCCCCCACGGTCTTCAGCTGCCTCAACCCCTTGGACGCGGACTCCGACGACGACGGGCTCCCCGACGGCTTCGAGGACGCCAACCAAGACGGCAACTGGGACTTTCTCGTCACGGATTTTGATTTCGCCGAGCACGCGGGCTCCGGCGGCGTCCGCCCTCCCGACCCCGAGGAGACGAACCCCTGCGATCCCGATACCGACCGGGACTCCAACCCGGGGTCCGTAAACAGCTTCGGGGCCGCCGGGGGGAACAGCAGCGACGCCGAGGAGCGCCAACGGGGCACGAATCCCCTCGACTTCGACAGCGACAACGATCTTCTAGACGACGGCGTCGAGGTCGCCTTCGTCTGCGTCGCCCCCGACCCCGTGGAGGTGGACAACGACAACGACGGGCTCCTCAACGAGGACCCCATCGACGGCCTGGACAACGACGGCGACGGGCTCGTCGACGAGGACCCTGAAGATTTCACGTTCATCACTGTGCCCAACCTCGACCCGAACATCCGCGACTCCGACGCCGACGGGATCCTCGACGGCCTGGAGGACTTCAACCTCAACGACCAATTCGAGCCGGGCATTGGGGAGACGAACCCCTGCGCTTCCCCACCCATTCCTCTGGTGATCCCCGTGGACGCGCCGCGGGACGAGCCCACGGATACGGACGGGGACGGCTTCGCCGACGAGGACGAACGGGCCGCGGGGACGGATCTCCACGATCCCGACGACCACCCCGCGGCGTTCATCGCCGACCTCGACTTCGACGGCTTGGAGGACGACCGCCTCTGGCTGGAAGATCCCGACGGGAACGGCATAGCCGACGCCGTGGCGCTGGACATCAACTCCAACTTGCAAGTGGACGCGCGCATCGAGGTCATCGAGCCCCGGGATCTGGACGAAGGGGACTTCGACGAGGACGGGGCAGCCGACGACTGCCGCTACATCGTCGTCTACGCGTTCGGCAATCAGCGCCCCCTGCAACCGCGGGTTGTGCTTACGATCTACGACTACGACTGCGACCTCGTCATCGACGCGATCGAGTTGGAGCGGCGATGATTAGCTCTTGAGGTGATACCCCCTACGGAACAGGGCGATCGCCCAGGCGAGCATCCCCAGCGCCAGGAGGGCGCTCATCGCCAGGCCGGGTTCGGGGCTCACGTCCGAGGTCCCCAGCACCCCGTAGCGGAACGCGCCGGTCAAGTACGTAAAGGGGTTCCAGCGCGTCAGGGCCTCCAAGACGGGCACGCCCTCGAGCATCTCCAGCGAGTAGAAGACGCCGCCCAGCATCACCAAGGGGTCCAAGAGGAAGATGGAGACGGCGTTCACCCCGTCCCAGCCCTTGGTCCACAGGCCCACGACGCAGCCGAAGCCCGCAAACGCCACCGACACCAGGAGGAGCTCCAGCACCACCAGGGGGGGATGGACAAACGGGAGGTCCGTCAGCAGGATGGCAGCCCCCAGGACGATCGCGCCCACGATCAGGCCGCGACAGACCCCCGCCGCGATGATCGCGGTGGCCATCTGGGTGTACGACAAGGGGCTGGAGAGAAAATCGAAGATGTTCCCCTGCCAGCGGGACTGAAACACGCTGTAGGCCGGGTTGTAGAACGAGTTCAAGATTACGGACATCAACAGCAAACCGGGGAGCATGAACTGGATGTACGGGACGCCCTCCACCTCCCCGAGGCGGGCTCCCAGGGCGAGCCCAAAGATGAGCATAAAGAGCACCACGGAGAGGATCGGCGGCGCGATCGTATCCAACGGGTCCTTGAGATAGCGGACCATCTCCCGCTTCCAGAGCGTGTAGAACCCGATCGCGCTCTCCCGGAGCGAGACCTTCGCCTTCTGCAAAACGTCTGGATGCGCGTTCGCGTTAGCGTCCATGTTCACGCTTTGAGCCCCCTGGTGAGCTCCACGAAGACGTCCTCCAAGCGCGCCCGGCGGGCGTGGATCGCCCCGATTTTCACCCCGGCGCGCGCCAGCTCGCTGAGCGCCTCCAGCACCTTGGGGTCCTCCAGGGTGCCCGGAAGCACGAGCTTCCCGTCTTGCAGCGCCGCTTCCGCCTTGGCTGCCAGCGCCTTCAGCACTTTATCGGCCTCGAGGGCCGAGGGAAGGGCATCCAGCTCGATCTCGACGACGTCCCCGCCCACCCGCTTGGTGAGCTCCTCGGGCGGGCCGACGGCCACCAGCTCCCCCCGGTCCAGAATGGCCACGCGCCCGCACAGCTCTTCGGCTTCCTCTAAGTAGTGTGTCGTGAGCAGGATCGTCTTCCCTTGGGCGTTTAGCTCGCGCATCAAAGCCCAGAGCTGCCTTCGCAGCGCCACGTCGGCCCCCGCCGTGGGCTCGTCCAAGATCAAAATCTCGGGATCGTGGATGAGCGCCTTGGCCAGCATCAGGCGTCGCTTCATCCCGCCGGAGAGCTCGTTCACTTGGGATTTGCGCTTGTCCCACAGATCGAAGCGCTTGAGCAAAGCGTCCGCCCGGCGGCGGGCCTCCCGAGGCGGTACGCCGAAGTACCCGGCGTTGTAGACGAGAATTTCGCGCACGTTGAGGAACCAACTGTCGAGGGCCTCCTCCTGGGGCATCACGCCCACGAGCTTGTGCACCCGGCGGTAATCCCGCACGGCGTCCATCCCAAACACGAGCGCGCGCCCGGAGGTGGGCTTGACCGTTCCCGCGATGACCCCGATGGTCGTCGTCTTGCCCGCCCCGTTGGGGCCCAGGAGCCCGAAGAACTCCCCGCGCTCGATAGTAAGCGTCAAGCGCTTGACGGCCTCAACGCGCTTCCCCTTGGGGCCGGCGTACGTCTTGCTCAGCCCCTCGAACGCGATGGCCGTCTTCCCGTCCCCCCCGCTCATGGGCGATCCTCCCACTCCCACTCCGACTCCGACGCCGACGTCGCCGACCCCGCCGACGGCGTCAAGCTCCTCAAGATCTGCTCCCCCATCCCGATGGCGGCCTCCAGGGTGATGCGATACGCCCGCTCCAGCTCCTCGGGGTCGGCGTTCAGAAAGCCGGGGTGGCCTTCGCTGAGCACCCGCAGCGAGCGATAGAAGGCGTGGAGCAGCTC